>JASFLF010000142.1:0-7521 GCA_050118235.1 Gammaproteobacteria bacterium
CCGTTGACTGGTTAGTTACCATCCAAACACCACCCCTTCAAGGATATCTTCCGCACCCCGGAATTTTTCTTTGGCCGGCCGCTGGAAATAGCGAGCGTCTTTGCTATAGCGCGCCAGGAGCTTGCCCGCCGCTGCGATACCATCCTCGGACACTAGAAATTCTGATATTTTAGCGGCATTTTTTTCCAAGCGTTTGCCGACGCTAAGAGTCTGGTTGGGGACTGCCCGGGTTTTGGCGATGATATTGAGCTGGGCTTTATCTTCCTGCGGAAGTTTGTCGTATAACTCAATACGAAAAATAGTCGCTAGACAACGCCCCTCTTTGAAGGCTTTATACATGGCGCGAATTCCGCCGGGCACTTCATATATAACCGGTTGTATGGCCGGATTCTTAAAAAGATCCAATATCATATCCGTGGCCAGATGTGGCGACGGCATGCCACAAATTTTCCGGCCTACCAGATCCCGGTGGGTTTTTATGTTCCGATAATCTTTAGAGGTAACCAAGTAGAATTGCAGGCTGCCCGGCAACGTGGCCACTGGAACATGGTGCAAATGTTTGATTCGCCAGGCATTGAAATGCGGTCCATCAAAAAGGATATCGTATTCGTCATTGCGCATTTTTTTTGAATACTCTAACCAGTTCTCGGGCCGCTCATAAATGACGTTTTCGCCTAACACTTCAGTGAGTTTGTTCACTAACGGACCATACAGTTTGATACCGCGCATTTCCCCTTCACGCGGAGGCGCGGCAAAAATATAGTCGGCACTTGCCGAGGAAATGCTTACTGCAAACAGCATTAGCAGCATTATTGCTTTAAGCCTCATTTTTGTTGTCCCCAATAAGCAAATAGTTTTTATAACGAAACGCAATCCCTTCATGAGCCCATCCCTTCATGAGTCAAAAAAGCATTCTATAGCATTGTTAATTAAAATATCAGGCGTTGAATGCGCAGACATCTTCTATTTCAAAATTTATAATATTCAGCGGCACCGGTATATTGGAGAGAAATATAGAAAAACACTAATACACTGATGCCTGCTGACATTCACTGTAAATCTAAGTGAAAATTATAGAATTTGATTGGCTAAGGAAGTGACTTGCTCGCAAGCGGAATCCTTAAACTCGACAGCTTTCCCTCGTCAACCACCCACGTATACCTACGTAATAGTGCCATCACTGCAAAACACGCTAAAACGAGAAGATACCACCAGGACAGTGCACCACCTTTTTCTTCCACCTTAACCGTGGTCATAGCACTGGCCGCATTTTCAAAGCTTATCGTGATTTGCGTATTGCCGGGTTGTTTGGCACTCACAGTAGTTCCTGTGTGGCCTTGTGCATCGGTTTTGCCGCTGGCCGGCTGAATCGACGCGATGGCGCTATTGCCCACAGAAAACGATACGGTTTGATCTTTTTCCGGATTACCCTGTTTGAGCAAAGTGGCTGTCAGCGTGGTTGAATCGCCCTCTTTTAACACAATATTCGCTGCCGACACACTCAGGCTATACCCTTCACTTTGCGCCACTTTCGCGTTGAGCAATCCAGCGCCACAGGGCTTGGGACATTGCGAGGCATTCCTGGGAATGGCAGCGGATTTAAGCCGGCTTTCCACTTGCGCCGGCGACAGAGCCGGATTGGCCGCCAGCAGCAATGCGGCCACCCCGGCTACATGCGGCGCCGCCATGGACGTGCCGTTATAAAATGCATAGCCGCCTTCCACCATGCTGAGGACACCGTCCGGATTTCCATCATTATCGGTATCCGCCGCCACATCACCGCCCGGCGCCATAATATCGACTTTTGCACCATAGTTGGAATAACGCGTGACTAAGCGGCCATTACGGTCACTTGCCGCAACACTCACCACGTTATCGCATCCCGCGGGCACAAAACCGGCGGCATCCTGAGCATCGTTGCCGGCTGCCACCACTACGGTTGCACCGTGTGCCACCGCATCATTAATAGCCGCCTGGGTTGCCGGGCTGCTTGAACAAGGAATTCCCCCACCTAAACTTAAATTAATCACTTTCGCAGGATTACCATTATTCGGGACGCCATTGACCGGGATGCCCGCCGCCCAACGAATCGCATCGTTGATATCCGCCATGGTACCGCCGCATTTGCCCAATACTCTGACGGGCAACACTTTGACTTGCCAATTCACACCGGCCACGCCGCTGTTATTGTTTGATTTGCCCACCCCGATGGTTCCCGCCACGTGGCTACCGTGCCAACTGCTGGGCATTGCGGGACTGCCCGGATAACATTCGTCGGCAGCAATCGCATCGCCGCTATCGCTGGCATCACTGTCCCGGCCATTGCCGTCGTTGGCGGTAAACGAATCGGAAATCATGTCATAGCCGGGCAACAAATTTGATGAGCCGCTGATGTCGGGATGATTTTTTAAAATACCCGTGTCAATCACCGCAACCACAACTGATGGATCCCCCTGGTTGTCTAGCCAGACCTCGGGCAGATTTATGCCGCCGGGCGCTTCGCCACTACCGACGCCATTATTAAAATAGTGCCATTGTAATGAATAACCCGGATCGTTAGGTGTCGCGGCAATTTGATAGATATAATTGGGTTGAGCGTATTCTACGCCGGGTTTTTGTCTTAAGGCCTCCACGGTTTCCAACGTGCGCTTTTGATAGTCACCTGCGGACAAGGCTCTAAGATTGGGTGGTTCAATTCTATAGACGATTTCCCCACCCGAGGTTTTTTCCTGTTTCACTTTAAGATGAAACTGGGACTGAGTCGCAGATGACATTATGCGCGCAGTACCGGTAGCCTCTTGCATTTTGACAATGATTTCACCGGGAACAAAACGTTGCTCCAGGCGCTTTTCCAACATCAACATCAGGGTATCTTTGGGTATAGTCACAATGGGAACTTTGGCAGGGGAATCTTCGTCCGCAACAACGCTGCCAATGACGGTTAAACCAGCGGCAAAAATGCCGGCCGCAACAATTGTTATAATTTTTTTCACAGCTTATCCCTCCATGAAGTGCCTAAAACAACGCTACCCAGCTTAGCATTGATCAAGAAAGCCCGAATAGCGCCGATAGAATAAAAGATGTGTCAGAATAGGGTAAATTCAGACATTCCTCCGCCGGTATGACAACGCTCGCCAGATTACAAGAATTTTCCATAACTATCAATTGGTTACAAATCACCCAACAAAGCGGTTTTATTTTAGCCCGCCACGATTACCACCCCGCGACAACGGAAATTTTGGTACCATTGAACGCTTACGTATTAACCACCATTATCTGAACGAACGATAAAACAAGCCTGTCATATAGGAAGATAGCCAAAAGAGTTGCCACTGGCATGAATGAAACGTATGAAAGATGACATATTAAGCCCTGTAACCGGCATTGTATTGGTGCTGGTGTGCATCCCGCTATGTGGTTATTTGATGATTCGGTGGCCTGAGTACGTTCTGTATTTTTATGGATTTCAGGCAGCGGCGGTATGTCTGGGGATTTATTTACTGGTACTCAACCAGGCTCGCATCAAATCCCAACTGTTAATTCCGCTGGCGCACTTGGGTGACTGGGCCATCAAAATGCGCCGCGGTAATCTGTCCGCACAAATGCCAGTCCCCCCCAAAGGTGAACTGGCCGATGTCGCACGATATATTAACGACTTGGGGGAATCCTTGCGTTCATTGAGCCGGGAGATGGACCAAAAGGTCCGCGAGCAAACCCAACGCCTGCAAAAGAAAAACACGTCACTGGAAATCCTCTACGACGTCGCCGCCAGCAGTAACACCGCGCGCGACATTAATGAGTTATTGGTACGTTACCTGGAAACCATGGCGAATATTCTTGATGCCCATGCCGGCACGGTAAGACTGATTAACGACGAAAACTATATGTATTTGATAGGTAGCACGGGTATCGATAATCCCATTGTGGAAAAAGAACGTAACGTACCCATTGAACGCTGCTTATGCGCCCAAAGTTACTCCAAACGGGTCATCAGCTGTAAAAACAAACGCTTTTTATGCGGCAATTTGCTCTATAGCTCCCTGCCCTACGGTGATAAAACTTATGCCATTGCCATTCCGCTGCAATATCGCAACCGTACCTTAGGCATTTATAATTTATTTGTAGAAGACGAGAAAACCATCAACAATCCCGACATTGTCAATATACTTACCAACATCGGGCAACACATCAGCCTGGCCATAGAAAAAGCCCGCCTGGACGATGAATCAAAACGCTTGACCATTATGCAGGAACGAACCATGTTGGCCCACGAGCTGCACGATTCATTAGCCCAGACGCTAGCCAGTTTACGCTTCCGCGTCAGCTTACTAGGCCAAACGCTTCATCAGGGAGACCAGCAAAACGCGTTGCAGGAAGTCATCCAACTGAAAAACGGCCTGGATGAAGCCAATACTGAGCTGCGTGAGTTATTGGCGCATTTTAGAGTTCACATGGATGAACGCGGTTTGATTCCCGCCACTGAAAACCTGGTGGAACGATTTAAAAAAGAAAGCGATATTGCCGTGTTTTTTCAAACCGATTGTTCGCAAGTAAAACTGCCGCCATTGGTGGAAGTGCAAGTATTGCACATTATCCAGGAGTCGCTGGCTAACATACGCAAGCACAGCAAAGCCGAAAATGTCCGCATATTAATACGCTGCGATGAAGAAGACCGCTACCATGTGCTAATCGAAGATGATGGTATCGGTATTGAATCCACCACCATGCACGGCCAACCCGGCGAACACGTGGGTCTGAGCATTATGCAGGAACGGGCGCGGCGAATCGGCGGCGAACTCATTATCGAAAGCGAACCTGGCGAGGGCACTCGCGTCGAATTTGATATAAACTGCGCCAGCCCCCATTTGCAAACAGAACTCGAGCAATTTAACTACACCCACGCCTCGGGAAAAATTGTCACCGGAAAAATCACCACCCGATGAAAGTACTATTAATCGACGACCACACTTTATTCCGCCTGGGTCTCAAAGGCTTGCTGGAGCGCAGCGGCATCGAAGTCATAGGCGCCGCCAGCACAGGTCAGGAAGGATTGCAAAAAGCGCACGAGTTGTCGCCGGATGTGATCTTGCTGGATATGCGCATGCCTGATATGGACGGATTGGCGGTGTTGAGCAAGCTACGCGAACAAGGCGTAGGCGTGCCCATCACCATCCTCACCACCAGCGAAGAAGAACGGGATTTAGTGGAATGTTTGCGGGCCGGCGCCCAAGGATATTTGCTCAAGGACATGGATCCTGAGGAATTAGTGGCGGCACTGCACAAAATCGTCGCCGGAGAGTCGGTCGTCGCACCGCAACTGGCCAGCGCATTAGCCAAAGCGTTGCAGCAAAAATCGTCTACCCCGTCCCTGCCCGACACCCCTCTTTCGGAACTCACGCCGAGGGAACGGGAAATCATCGCCCACCTAGCCGAAGGCCAAAGCAACAAAGCCATAGCGCGGGATCTGGGCATCTCCGACGGCACAGTGAAACTCCATGTAAAAGCCATTTTACGCAAACTGAATGTGCGCTCCCGGGTGGAAGCGGCGGTCATCGCCGTAGAACAAGGACTGGGCCGCAAGCAATCCCGGTAATTATAATCCGGATTTCGGAGTAGGCATGAACATGGAACCGAATGGTACAACAGAATAATAAAGACCTAATAAGATTTGATTGATGAACGGAAGAAAACAGCCATGAAAACATTTAAAGACTTAATCAATGAATGTTTGCAATGTGTCACGGAAGTTTTTCCGTGGGACTTACAAGAAGAATTGGATGAAGGTAAAAAGCCCATCATTGTGGATGTGCGCGAGCCTTACGAATTCGAAGTGGCACATATCAAAAACTCCATTAATGTACCGCGGGGCATTTTGGAAACCGCGTGTGAATACGAATACGAGGAAACCATTCCGGAACTGGCCGCCGCCCGCGATCAGGACATTGTGGTGGTATGCCGTTCCGGTAATCGCAGTGTGATGGCGGCATATATCATGCTGCAGCTGGGCTATCAAAACGTTCGCTCGTTAAAAACCGGCTTACGCGGCTGGAACGATGCCGAACAAGAACTGTGTGACAATAAAGGCCGGCCGGTGGATGTGGATGAAACCGAAACTTATTTCACTCCTCATTTGCGACCGGAGCAATTAAAGCCGAAAAATCAGCACTAAAAACGCAATATATTCAACCAGTTATTACTTCACACCCAGTTTACAAGACGTGATAATTCTGTGATAGTTTGGTTCTAAGCTTTATATAATCACAGGGTCAACATCATCCAGCCCTGTGGCGTTTTAACCGCTTCACTCGCATACCGTAGCTTCAGCCATGAAACAAGTATTAGTCATAGAAGATAATCCCGACATCGCCAAACTGGTCAGCTTGCATCTAGAGGATATAGGCGCCGCCGTACAAACCGTCCACAACGGCAGCGAAGGTTACCAACTCGCCAACGACAAACATTTCGATCTTGTGGTGTTGGATTTGATGCTCCCCGGCATCGACGGCATTGAAATCTGCAAACGTCTGCGAGCCAAGTCCGACTACACCCCGATATTAATGCTCACCGCCAAAAGTACTGAGCTGGATCGCATTCTGGGCCTGGAAATCGGTGCCGACGACTATTTAACCAAACCCTTCAGCGTGCGCGAACTCATGGCCCGCGTTAAAGCCATATTTCGCCGAGTGGATTCGCTGACATCGGACATCGCCACGGAAGTCCAAAATAACAGTGCTATACAAAACAATGCCATACAAGTTGGCGATTTGTGCATTGATTTGAACAAACATCAAGTCACTCTGGAAAACCACAAGGTCGAACTCACGGCCAAAGAATTCGATTTGTTGGTCCATTTCGCTAAACGCCCCGGGCAAGTCTTCACCCGCAATCAGCTACTGGACAGTGTCTGGGGATACGGACACGACGGCTATGAACACACGGTGAATTCCCACATCAATCGCTTACGCGCCAAAATCGAAAAAGATCCCGGTAATCCTCATTACATACTCACCGTCTGGGGCGTAGGCTATAAATTTGCCGAGCGTTAACGGCCATGCTCAACACCTTATACAAAAAACTCACCGCGATTTTGTTCATTGTGTTATGCCTAGTGGGGGCGCTGGAGTTTGCCCTGGTGTTATACGCCACTGACATGTATCAACAGGAAGTCAGCCAACGCCTAAATAAGGACCTGGCCAAACATATACTCAGCGAAAACTTATTATTAAAAGACGGCAAGGTTGACCAACAGGCGTTAAAACAAATCATCCACATGTTAATGGTCATCAATCCCAGCATTGAAGTGTATTTGCTGGATACCCAAGGAAAAATACTCGCGTACTCCGCGCCTCAGGGAAAAGTCAAAAGACAATACGTCAATATCGAACCCGTCAAGAAATTCATCGCCACACCCAAGCGTCTACCCTATTTTGGCGACGACCCACGGGATTTCGGCCGCAAGAAAATCTTTTCCGCAGCCGCTATCAGCAGCGGTGAAAATTTACATGGTTATGTGTACGTAAT
>JASFLF010000143.1:0-7516 GCA_050118235.1 Gammaproteobacteria bacterium
GAAGTTACAATGCTGGCGTCGTCCACTACATTCAGTACAGCGTAAATGGTCTTGTCGCTGGATGCTACTTTGATCTTTGACAGAGCCTGGAATCCTTCGGCTCTGTACAATTCGCACTCTCGATGTAAATACGCCACGTTTTCCATATAGGTGTCGATGGCGACTTGTTTAAGGCTTAGTGTGTCCATGTTTAAATACTTCTATATACGACTAATAATGGTCACGGATCAAGATCAGTGTATAGTGAACCATTGTGCTGCATACCCACCGGCATCACGGATGGCGTCTCTAAATAATTTGTTAAATTCCGGAACTACAGACTGTTTTACGCACTCCCGGCCCAATAGCGCTTGTTGCCATGCCTGCAGTTTGGGGCATTCTTTCAATAGATTGAAATCATAATATCGCTCGATCAATTCAAATCGCATCAACGGCGGCGCGTAGGCGGCATCCACTAACGAAAATTGCTCACCATTAAAGTACGGGCCTTCGCCAAGTTGCTGCTCTAATCTTTGCAGGTCTCTGCGGACCGCCTGATATTTTTCTTCGTAGGCGACTTGATCCTTGGCGATTAACATGCCGTACTGATCCATGTTTAAATTGGAACCGTATTCGATCCAGGCGCGATTTTCCGCCTTGTGGAATGGATCGGGCGGGTGCAATGACGGTGGGGTGATTTCATCCAAATATTCGACAATTACCGCGGATTCGAATAATGGTTTACTGTCGACGCGTAGCACCGGAACTTTGCCAAACGGTGAAATCTCCAAGAACCAGTCCGGCGGGTGTTTGAGGTCGATATAGTTAACATCAAAAGCGATTTTTTTTTCCAACAATAATATTACCGCCCGTTGTACAAACGGGCAGATTTTGAAGCTTATGAGTTCGAGGTGCATGTTATTCCTTGTTTGGATTGGGGAGCGGTTAGTTGTTTTTCGCGCCTTGATTGATCCATTGTTCAAACAACTTAATTTGCTCGCTGCTTAATGGTTCGTTATCGCCATGGGGCATATTAATGGAAGGATCGGCTTTGCCGGCGATTAATCTCGCCAGAGTGCTCGACAAGGCGTCTCCCGGTTTGATAACGGGTCCGAATTTGGTGCCTTTCATGAGGCTTTCGTAGGATTGCATGTTTAATCCGCTGGCTTCATACCCTTGGCCACCGGGGGCATGGCATTTTATGCAGTTGGCATCGATGATTGGGCGGATATCTTTTGAAAAGCTGACTTCCTTTTGGGGTTCTTTTGCACATCCGGTTAAGCCGAGTGAAACTGCGATAACTATACCTGTCAATACCCCTGTCAAGACGATGGAAGCGTGTGTATATCCGTTTTTCATATAATTTTAACTCCTGGAATCTAATAGAAATTTATCGTTAGTATTAATATGTTGTATTACCATGGATTGTTTATTGATATAGCTCAAGTTAGTCTAGAAAAAGCATAGATAATTTTCTTATTTCTGTAGACTCATTTTTCAGGTTTATAGAGAATAATCAAGAAAATTAAATGATTTCACTAGATTTCTCCAGTATGTTTCAATCCCCCTGAGAAACCAGGTGCTTACCTGAAATTGAAGGGAAAAATTAAACCAACAATGAGGGAGGGGACGGTTAAAACAAACGACTGATAATTTCAATAAATCGCGTCATTAGTAAATATTAGCCATAAATAAAAGGAGAAAATTATGCAAAAACTGCTAGTCAGCACCATTATTGCCTGTGGTATTTTTATGATAAGCAATGTCCAAGCGGACGCCGACGCGGGTAAGAAGAAAAGTGAGGCTTGTGTCGGTTGTCATGGAATGAATGGCAAAAGCACTAATCCAATGTACCCCAGTCTCAAGGGCCAGCAAAAAATGTATCTCATCAAGGCGTTGAAAGCCTACCGCGATGGCGGGCGCGAGGATCCCATGATGAGTTCGTTCGCTAAGAGCCTGAGCGACGGCGATATTGAAGATCTGGCGGCTTATTATTCCGGCTTGAAATAAACCATTTAACCTTACGGCTTCCTCTGCGATGCGGAGGAAGCCGACTTCTCCTGTAGTTTCCTGTAGTTATCCGTCGCGCATTATTCGATCTTTGGGATATAACCTTCCGCAATTACTGTAATTTCATCCAAAGATATGCGTTCGTCGTCGTCTTCGTCGATTTCTTCAAATAACAATGGGATGGTTCTCGCCGCTTCGGGAATTCGCTCCCGAAATGCGATGATCTCGGGATCTTGTTGAAATTGAAAAAATTCATGACGGTCAAGTAGATTGTCGCTGTTGGTGTCATAACGGGAAAATACATCGTATATCGTGGTGTATTTGGGATTATCGGGTTCAAACTTTGCCTTAGTTGGGGGAGATTGTGCGCAACTAGTGAAAAATACTACAGCTAATACCGCCCTGCACAGCCATTTTATAGCGATCTTCGTCATTGATCCGCGCTTACCTCTCTCTGATTATTATCTGCCGGCCGGATATTTTGTCAAAGAGTTGACTTTGTGTACACTCGTAAATCGGTTGGCTTCACATTTTGTCGGCATTGTTCAGCTAACTTATTGATTGATATTAAATTAATTCTGAAATATTATTGTCACATCGAGACGCTATGATGCTCCGAAAACTACGGGTGGAGTCTTATGGAAATTGTATTCGAAGAACTGTATGAAGAAAGGGAAGCCATTTTCGATTTTGATAATGAATTCCCTGGCGTGGAGGAATCTGAGGTGGATTTCTTGGACGACAGCATTAATGACAGCTCACTGGGATTGTAGTCAGTGAATCAGTCCTTGTCCGTCAACAATTTTTTCTCAGTAAACTTTTCTTACCGTCACAAACATCCTGATTAACCCGGTCAAATCCAGGGAACGGGGAGTTGGCATGGATGCCTTACTCACTTTTGTGCTACCTCTAGTAAACGGTCTAATTCTTTGGCTAACCACTTAAACTTATGCCGAGTCTATCAACGATAATCCATAACTCGCTCGTGTTCGTCAGTAGTCGATGTGGATTGCGCTGACTCATGCTGTAACTGGTAAGTTTTCAACAAGGATTTGACCTTTGCAGAAGTAATGTCATTGGGATCCTTTAAAAAATCCGATGTGGCCACAAGTATTTGATCCCGCCACCAATCAACTGATTTTCCGACGAACATGGTAACCTCCTAAAGCAATGATTAATTCAACATCTGAGTATTACAGCACAGCTATATTGCAGATAGATTTCGGCGTAGTACAAAACTACGTGTGAGATATTAAATATGCTCAGCCAGTGCTTTTTGGTAGCGTTTATTTACAGCGCTATGTTCCAATAACAGTAAAAATTCTGCGGTGTTTTCTTCTATATTCCAGTACGGTTCGCCACATACTACAGCTCCATATCGTAAATACGTCTTAAGCACACTGGGTAACACAGTTGAGAAACTAGTAGGCAAGGGATTTGGACCCTGCCGTGATTTTGGAACAACACGGAACATTTCCGGTGCAATGCAATGGTGGTTAACATAGTGAGCGACCATGTGTGCGTATTGCCCGCCATCCGCGGTGGAAACGCTAACCGTGGTAAAGACATAATCAATTTTGTGAATCACAATCAAGCTGGCCAGTCCCAGCCACAAGGCTTTTATTACGCTACGGTTACAATATCCTTTGTGAATACAGGTTTTTCCGATCTCCATGGTACGGCCGGTAAGCGTCAAAATGGATTGCATATGAAACTTGGATTCACTATCAAAGCGGCCGGGTGTGTTTATGGTTGCTTCGAATTTCAAACTGGCCGTTGCAATCACTTTCCCGCGCACATTGTCTTTCACCATTAATTGGCGACAATCTAAGCCTACAGGGGCGTGGTCAAGGCCGTGATGATTGGCGATATCTTCGCGATCTCCCTGAAAAACTTCACAACGTAATTGTTGGCACTGAAGGATTTCCTTGTCGGTTCTGGCCAGACACACGGTGTAGGCGGGCGCGCGGTAGTGAGGCTGAAAGTTTGTAGAGGAACTTGCCATAGAATAGAGTCAACCCCGGTTCAGTACTGCGGGCTAGCTTAAATGAGTAGTATTACGAATTTGTGAAACGTCAACGAATTTTTAAAACCGATTTTAAATCGGGGGACTACTCGACCCAGATTGTATGTATAGCGGGACTGTGCAATGCAATCGGGGGCTCAAATTTCGTAGTTATTAATATTGAAGTTCCGGGATAAGCTACCTGTATTGAATTCACCAGGAAGAACTCGAAGAATCCGCTTTTATAACCTTGTTTTTCGCTTCGAGTACTTCGTGTTCTTCGTGGTGAATAATTATTTACATATGCCCGCTCAGACTTATTCAGAGTTTCCTTATGATTTTTTCTTGTAACCATCCCACATGGCGCGTACCAGGCTTTCATTGTGAATTTTACTTTCAACCACCACACCGGCGATATGAATAATAACCAAAAACAGCGATAGGTTTGCCAAGACTTCGTGAATCTCCTCCAGGATTTCTTCCCAGTAATCGCTATTTGAACCAAACCATCCCGCCAAAGGTCCCGCGTGTTCGTCGGCACCGTATAGCATCAGGCCGCTGATACCGGTTAAGGTGACGCAGATAAGCAAAATTATCACCATAAGTCCACCGATGGGATTATGGCCAATGTAGCGTTCAGCTCTTAAATACACCGTGTCTTTGAGATATTGAAACGCAACTGAGGGGCTGGTTACAAAGTCGCTGAATCGGGCGTGTTGCGTTCCCATAAAACCCCAGATAATGCGTATTCCCAATATAATAAGCAGAATATACCCCGCCCAAACATGAACAGTCAGTAGTTCCTCTTCAGTAAAATAGTCGATAAAAAATGTGGTCACCAGGGTCCAGTGAAAGATCCGCACGACGGGATCCCATACTTTTATCTTAGTATCATTGTGCATTATAAAACTCACTTTTGGATTAGATGTTTGAGGGCTTTATTCTTAGTGGTAAACAAGGCTATATCGCAGGGCCGTGGGAGACGCCATCTCCAAGTCTATGGCCTGCCCATACTGACAGTGCTTGCGACATCCGTGGATTTTTCGCGTTTTCGTTTTTCAGTACGGCTTGAAGTATTTTTACTCAAGGTGGGCACTGCGGTTGCCGGGTTGAACAACACGTCCACTTGCAATCCACCAAAAGGCGATTTGCCTAATTTAACCTCGGCATTATGAATTTCCAGTATTCGGTGCACCATGGCCAGACCCAGCCCGGACCCTTCCTGGGTAGTGTTGCCTTTGCCGCGGTAAAAACGTTGAAACACGTTTTGTTGTTCTTCAACGGGTATACCCGGGCCGCTGTCTTTAACGCTGAACAAGACTTTATCGTCGACGGGCCTTACCTGTACTTCAACCATACCGTGTTTCGGCGTATAACGAATGGCGTTTTCAATGATGTTACGTACCAAAATCGTCAACATGGCTTCTTTGCCGTTGACCAAAGGACTGTCTTTAAAATCCAAACTGACCTCGATAAATTTTTCCAAAGCCTGGGGGGTTAGTTCCGCCAGTTTGTCTTCGGTGATTTTATATAAGTTGGCAACTTCATCCTCTTTTAACGCGCCTTCCGGATCCAGGCGGGACAGTGTCAGCAGTTGTTCGACCAGGCTGGTCGCACGGTTTACGCCAAGCACGACTTCTTTAAGGGCTTCGTCTCGTGTATTTTTGTCGTCAGCTTGCATTGCCACCTGGGCATGGATTTTCTGCCCGGCCAACGGCGTGCGCAGTTCGTGCGCGGCATTGGCCGTAAATAACGTGATATTTTCAAACGCTGAATGTAACCGCTGGAATAGGGAGTTTAATGCCTTGATCATGGGCACAACCTCTTGCGGTACGTGATGCAGGCTGATGGGTTGTAAATTGTCGATTTGCCGGTTTTCGATCTGGTCGGTGATTTTTTTCAACGGCGCCATGGCCTGACGGACACTGGCTAAGATTAACAGCGCCAGCAAAGGCAGCATAATAGCGAATGAGGTAATCAAACGAGTGGATATGCTGTTGCTCAGTAGGTCACGTTCGTCATAGTGTTGGCCGACTTGAACGCGAATGGTGCCATCATCATTGGAAATGGAATACACGCGCCATCTTTTATCATTGAAGATCCGGTCAGAAAATTGTTCGTCTACATTGACAAACGGATTCGACGGGGCGTTTTCGGATCTAACGGCGAGCAAACCGTTCGCTACCCAAATTTGAAAATCGATTTCCTGTTGATATTTGTGAATTTGGGTGGCGATATGCTCCGAGATGTCTTCACCTTGTTGGGCGGCATAAGCCAGTTGCTCGTACAACTCATGGGCGCTGAGTTCCAGCAAAACCCGGGCTGATTGGGCAAGTTGAGCATCGAACAGTTCTTGTATTTCGTGGCGGGTATCGAAATAGTTTTTCACCAGGGTAATCGAACAAGCGATAGTCATTAAGCTCAGCAGCCCAAACAGCAGGCGTTTACGGATTGATAGATTCATTTAGCTTTATCCATAATATATCCTACACCGCGAATGGTGCGGATTAATTCATTACCCAGTTTTTTACGGATTTGATGAATGTGCACTTCCACCGCGTTACTTTCAATTTCATCTTTCCAGGAATACATGCTCTCTTCCAAACGGCTGCGGGACATCACCCGGCCTTGGTTTTCCATCAACGTCTGCAAAATATCAAACGCTCGCGGGGTGAGTTCCACAATGGTGCCGTTTTTGGTCACTGTGTGCGAAGCAGGGTCAAGTTCCATATCACCGTGGGCTAGTTTCGGTGTGGCCCGGCCACTGCTGCGTCGTAGTATGGCCCGCAGTCGCGCTTGCAACTCGTCAAGATCAAACGGCTTAATCATATAATCGTCAGCCCCTTGATCGAGGCCGATGATGCGGTCATTCACCGTATCTTTTGCCGTTAAGATAAGCACCGGCACTTTGCTGCCCCGGGCTCTAAGTTCGCTCAATACTTCGATACCGGATTTTCTCGGCAGACCGAGGTCCAATACCGCTACATCATATTCTTCCGTCACGAAAGCCGACTGCGCGGTTTCACCGTCACGTACCCAATCCACGGCATAACCCGCCTGGTTTAGCCCGGCGTATAAGCCTTTTCCAATACTGTCGTTGTCTTCTATTAATAACAGTCTCATAGCATGCTCCCCGTGTTGATGGTCGTTGTTATAAAAACCTTCAGCTTCAAACTGCATTTTTGCATTTAATTTGCTTATGGTCGCCCATTTTCCCAGGGCCACTTTTTATATTATTGCTGATTTGTTCCGTAAGCGATTGATTTTAATCAATTGACGTCATACTTCCACCGGTTCGGGGGGCGAATTCGTGAAGTAGCTATCCTGCGACGCCTATTTAACGGGATAAACATTAGCGCAATCTTATCGGTTTATTAAGAAATGCTTAAGTTTGGCTAAAAATTGACCTGGCTCAATGGTGGCGATTTCGCTTTACGCTAAGTTGATTGGCAACAGTTAACTTTAGCAGGAAGATTTGCTGTGTTATCTAGTCGCCGAGATTTCCTATCCTTTGTAACACTC
>JASFLF010000144.1:0-7503 GCA_050118235.1 Gammaproteobacteria bacterium
TTGGTTCAGTGAAAAAATTTCTGGAATTGTTCGATCCGGAAAACGATCCTGACGATGTGATTATCGAATTTCAAAATTCCCGCGTGGCGGATCATTCCGCCATAGAAGCCATCGATAACCTGGCCGATAAATACATCCAGGCCGGCAAGAAGCTGCATTTGCGGCACTTGAGTTCGGATTGCCGGCAATTGCTGAGAAAAGCCGGTGATCTTGTGGAAGTGAATGTGTTGGAAGATCCGCGTTACTTCGTCGCCAACGACAAGCTTGCGTAAGTAAGCCGGTCATTTGTCGCTGGATTTTAACCAGCCGCCTGTGGCTTGCAGGGGAGTAGGGTCATTGGTTGCCGATACCCATACCGCAATTGCCCTGGCGTGTTCTTGGGATAGGCCGAGGGCGTCGCGGTTTAATTGCCAACGGTGGTCCGCCCGTTGGTCGTTTTGAGTATGCCACGCCAACACTACAAAATCGTGCGTTAAGGTCTTGCCGCTGTTTTCACCCCGCGTTACGCTGGAGCTGATATCGAATCCTAGAACCGCCACATGCAGCAGCAGCGGCTCAGCCGCGGGCGAAGTTGCCTGGTAGTGGGCCGTCAGCGACTGTTGATCGATATTTACGCTGAGTGTGCCAGTTTTTAGCGCCGGTGAATTCCCTAACGCCGGTTTTCTAAACCAGCTTCGCCATTCATGACCATTGGTAAAAAAACCCGGCGTATACACAGAACGGGCATAGCCCTTTTTGGCATAGTCGCGTTGCCGTTGGGAATAGTCCGGTTTGGATAATGGATCGCTCCAGCCCAGATCATTCCAATAATCCACATGAAACGCCAAGGGAATAATTTCCTTCCATAACCGCGCATCGTTTTTTAGCCCGCTCATCCAGCGGTCGGCGGGTGGACAACTGCTGCAGCCTTCCGAGGTGAACAATTCGATTAACGTGGTTTGGGATTCGGAACTGGTGAATACCACGTTTTGCGCTTGCGCGGTGGAAGCGGTGGTTGAACATAAAAACATAATGCACAACAACACTAAGTACAGCCATACTGATTTCATAAACAAAATCTCATCAAGTGAACTATGTGACTGTAACTATGCCGCAATATTTTCACAAATGTGTCACGCCGACGGTTGGCTTGCAGATTTGTGATCCAGTTCTAACTATGGGTAAGAAAATTGCACGATAACGTTAGCAAGTAAATATTTTGGCGTTTCGCCGGTTCCACACAACTACTATCACGTATCACGGTAAAAATCATGGCTACATTACAAAAATTAGGCAATGAGGCGCTTTGTCCATTAAACCTGAGCAATATGAGAATAGGCCGGTCCTCGGATAACGAAATTGTCATTGAAGACGATGCCGTCAGCGGACACCATGCGCGCATAACACGGCAAAAAGCCCAAGGCAATCAACAAGACGAGGAGTTTGTGCTTGAAGATTTGAGCAGTACCAACTGCACTTTCGTCAATAATCAGGAAATCAAGAGCCATTCGTTAAAAGACGGCGATATAATCCGCATCGGCCGCACCCGTTTAAAATTCTCCACCAAAGAATACCAGGCACCCGCGCAACAAGACTTTCAGAAAACCCAGAAACTGAGCAAAACCAGTATCATGGGTTTTTTATTTTCCAAATAATCTTGCGGGAGTTCCCCTATGGAGCGCCGTGTCTAAGCCCCATTACCGGAAGGGTGTGCCGTAGGAGCGTCCCTATGGGGCGCGATTTGCGGTTGTAAGGTGTCCCCTTAAGCGCAGATCTGCGTTCATTTTCCCGGCATTTAACTTTTTTGCGGTAACGAACCGTGGCTGCAGACTATACAATTCCTGCATCTCGCGCCCCATAGGGACGCTCCTACAAAATATCTTTGATTGCGCTAAAATGCGCATTTTATCGAGGGGAATTATTTTGGAAGCGCAGGAATTACAAACCTATTTACACAACCACATTCCCATCACCAAAGCCATGGGGGTGGAAGTTCGCAACAGTGACGTCGACAAAATTGTGTTATTTGCCCCCCTTGCACCAAACATTAATCATCGCGACACCGTATTCGGCGGTAGTGCGTCGACGCTGGCGATTTTGTCCGCGTGGGCGTTGCTGCATGTCCGTATGACTGACAAATCCGTTAGACCGCGTTTGGTTATTCAACAAAACACCATGAGCTACGATAAGCCTATATTCGGGGATTTTTATGCCGTGTGCCATTACCAGGCCAAAGCCCAGTGGGATCGTTTTGACACTACACTAGAGCGCAGGGGACGTGCACGGATTACCGTGCCGGCCGTTTTGGAGTGTCAGGGGGAGGAAGTGGCGAAATTCGAAGGTCGATTTGTTGCCGTAATGCCTAAATAACCTTCTACCTATCACTATTTGCGCAGATTTTTCATTAGGGTATTCATTTTTACCAACATTCGGGTAATATTTTTTGACAGCAGTGCATAGTCGGTTTTAAAAATGTTTTCCGCTGTGGATTTTTCTCCAGTATCGGTTTTGCGCACCACCTCCGAGGCACATTTATGGAAGTCCGCATGGGTAGCGCGCAAATCTTCGAATCCCGCCATGTCCTTGAATTTCTGGCCATCGCCGTAAATCCATTGACCCAGCGTACATTGATTGTCCAGGCATATGACATCCGGATTGAGTTTTTCATCACTGGTGCCATCCAAATGCTTTTGAAGTCTGATTTTCCACTTAATATGGGCTTCAACGGCATGATAAAAAACATTTTCCGACATAGTAATTCCTCGCATCGTGTACCAATCAATAACTAACTTCCACTGTTTACGTCCGGGTGTCTATTTTCTTTAATCACAAGTCGCTAATATAGGTCATCACCACTTTTTCTGGTTCTTATGTCTTTAAATATCATAAAATTTCTGTGTGGCGCGGTATTGATGTTACCCTTGCTTGGCCGTGCTGAGTGTGAAACGGATCGTGTCAGTTTGTACGCCGTTTTTAAACAATATCGAGAACAAGTGAACACCGCGACGCGTTTGGAGCACCTGACACCGTATTTTTCCACGACATTTAATAATTACTACACAGACAAGTTAGAGACAGCCTCCAGCAAGACGCGCCACTTGACCCACTACTGGGACAATCTGAATACCGCGCAAGACATTGTGATCGTCTACGACTATGCCGCCCAATGCCTAAACTCGGGTAAAGACAAGGCAACCTTGAGGATCCTGGCCATTCTCGACCAGCCCATGGAGCCCTCACAGCCGCGCGTGGATTTATGGGAAGTGAAAGTTCACTACGTCAAGGAAGGCGAACATTGGTTGATCGACAGCTTTGAATACGACAAGCACCCTTCCGACAAAACCTTCGAAGAAAGCCAAATTGTTGATAATTTTGCGGTGATTCGGTGAGGTTTAGTATTGGCCCTGTGGGCTTCGCGGTGAAATTAAACACTCCGCACAGCGTTGGCATGGAATTTCACCACGAAGGCACGAAGCAACGCCTTTTCAGATCCCTTCGTACTCTTCGTGCCTTCGTGGTTAAAAATCTAATCCACTAAAAAGTTCACGCGAGTCAATAATATTTCCAATCCCGTTCCTCTACCATCGTTTTGGACCTAAACAATATCCAGGTCACTAAAAATCCTACGGTCGCGCCGTCTTTGCGTACCGCAAGCGGGCTGTCTGCAAACACGGCATTGTCGATGCGATCATACCGGCCATAGAAACTGACCCATATATTGGGAAAACGCCGGTAAAACGTGAAAATAGATCGATAGCCGGCAAAGCCGCCTTGGGCATCGTAGGCCAGGCGGGTGGGCGTCGCGTATTGCGAGTCCACTTGATAATAAAAACCGTGAAACGCTTCGGTGCCGTATTCCAGGCCGACGCCAACCCCCATGCGCCATTGGCCGCCCATAAAGTCCACTTTGCGGTTGTAATTCAGGCGCGGGGAAAACGTATACCCGATGTGATAAAGCTCAGGAAAATCCACGGCGATGGCAAGACGCAACGGCAAAAACGCAATCAACGTGCTTTGCTCTTGGGCGCTGTGCCAGAGTTTAATGTTTAACGCCGGCCCGATTTGAAACGTCGGCGCCAAATCCGGCATGTCGTGCCGCACCAGCACATCGCCGCTATTTACAGGCACATTGCCATCCAGGCTAAAATCGAATTTGACGCGCTTGGAAATCAACACCTCACCGCGTACGCCGTCTTCATCGGAGCGTAAATATTTGCCGCGATAAAACGGAATGGCAAACGGATAAAGGTAGGTGCGGGCGTCTTGGGCGCCGCGGTAGTCGGGGATGCGGAGTGCACCTCCCCCTAGGCCAATTTCCCAAAGCGGCAGCGAATCAGCGCTTACCAACGCGGGTAGTGAGACAAGGCAGGCAGTAAGGGCGAATTTTGCGATCAACCGACCACATCCAGCACCCGGCGGCGAAACTTGATGTGTAGGCTTTTGGCGATGGCAGCGCACTGTTGAACGTCCACGCCATCTAAACCGTCAATGGCGGTAGCGGTGACATCACCGATGTGGGCCGGTGCTTGCCGTAAAAAATCCAACATGGCTTGATAAGAACCCGGTAGGCCGGGGCAACAATGTTTTTCGTAGATCGCTTCGTTCTGTGCGTTCATAGACACAGAGACCGCGTCGATGCATTGACCTAATTCAGGCAGTACGTTGTGTTTGTGAATCCGATTGGCCAGGCCGTCGGTATTCAGGCGCACTCGCGCACCTTGTGCTTTTAAATGCCGTGCGACCGCCAACAGTTCTTTCAAGCGCAACGTAGGTTCGCCATAACCGCAAAACACCACTTCCTTGTACTGCTTAATATCACCTGCGTCGGCTATGGCTTGCAGGATTTCCGGCAAGCTGGGTTTATGCCGCAAACTGAGATCGTATTGATGCACCTGGTGAGTACCATTGTGTTTGGGGCAAAAGCGGCACTGCAAGGTGCAGTGATCAGTGATGTTTAAATACAGTTTATCGCCAATGGTGTAGGCAATGGTTTGGCAGCCACTGGCTTTTTCGTTTGAGGTTGTTTGCATGTTGGGATGTACGGCTAACCGAGGGATCAAATACGGGATATTAACAAATCCGGAGTATACGATCCACAAATCCTGCGTGAAGTCTCACCCCAAACAAAGGGATTATTTGACGATTTCAAATTCCGGGGGAAAGTAAGGTCCCCATTCCACATTCTGGTAAGCCGGTAGATTTATATACGCGTCAAAAGTCACGAAATAAGTGCCGAGATAAGGATCGTGGCGGACAATTCTGCCGCTGTTGCCAATATAGTGTCCTTTGGTGATGCGTACCCGCGTATCGGTATTCAAGCCTTTGGTGGTTGCGCGTTTGGGCTTTGCAGAGCCGCGGGCGGGCGGTTGGGAGCGCGCCTTCGCCGTTGGTTGTTTCACGGCGACAGGTTTGCTTTTAACGGCTTTTTTCTTTTTAACCGGGGTATTCGCCTGCGGCTTCTTAGCGGCATTTTTCTTGACGCTGGTTTTCTTCTTAGGCGCTGCCTGCTTTTTCGCCGGTTTTTTCTTCGCGCTCGAACGTTGAGTGCCGGCTGGTTTCTTTTTACTGGTCTTTTTGCGGCTCTTTTTGACGGGAACCGCTTTCTTTTTCACAGCCTTTTTTTTCGCAGCCGGTTTCTTTTTCGCAGCGCTTTTCTTTTTTACAGCCGGTTTCTTTTTTAAAGCCATTTTCTTTTTTAAAGCCATAATGTCGATCCAATGCGTTATTTTCTAAAAAAACCTACTAAGAGTGTAATCGTCGCCGTGGGCGGAACCTTTAATACACTTAATACCGAGAAATAAATGGCAAATAAAAGCAGACTATAAGAGTAGCGAAAGCCTCCGTTTTTGCAAGTCTGTAAAAAAACCGGATTTTTAACGTTGCTGTCGCTTGAGCCGGTTCGTAGACAAACTTGCGGCTTATTTTAATTGCTATTCGTCCAAAAACTCCTGTTTCAAACGCCAGCCTTTCTCGGTTTTAATCAGCACTACTTTATCCTCTTGGGGGATTCGATCCCCGGCCTGGAAATTTCCGTACTGCGCGGTGAGTGACAGCAACCCCAGCGCATCGGCGCTTTTTTTAAGAAAGCTATCATCCGATTCATCGCCCAGATACTGAGGTGCGTCTTCTAAATCCACTTTAAACACCAAGTCGTACTGTACTTGCACGGTATAAGTGTTTTCGTCGTTTTTAAAGCCGTTAATTTTCTGGAAGTTTTCCACGGTATACAGCTTGCTGCGGTAGCCTTTGAGTAGATATGCCGTGACTTGAGTTTGCAACTCTTCGTCGCTGGGTTTGTTTGCGCAGGCTGTCACTAAACTAATAGCAATTAACAAAGTGCCGATTCGCAGATAGTTAATCATGTTGGAATCCAGTATTTAGTTGAGGGTACGGGTTGAGTTATTCGATACAGAAGCGTTTTATCAACGCTTTTAACACATCCAAAGTGGGATTGATACGATCCAACGCCAGGTATTCATCGGGTTGGTGAGCCTGGGCGATATCGCCGGGTCCCAGAATGACGGTATCCATACCCAAACTGTTCAGATAAGGGCCCTCGGTGCAAAAAGCCACGGCTTCGGCGCCGTAACCGGTCAGCTTTTCTAACGTTTCGACTAATGGTGAATCGGCGGGCGTATGCAGGGGCGGGGTGCCATCGCATAGTGGTTCGCGGGAGAAAGTCAGTGCAGATGTGCCGGTCAATGCGTGTAAACGGCTATCCAGTTGCTGGCGCAGCATCTCGATATGCATGCCGGGTAGCATGCGCAGGTCAAAATGCACCTGGCTATGCGCGCAAATTCGGTTGGGATTGTCGCCACCGGCTACGAGGCCGAGATTGAGCGTCGGCACCGGGACGCTAAAGCGGCGGTCGATGTTTTTGCGCTGCAGTTCCTCCCGCCAGTTTAACAGCAATCCCAACACTTGATGCAGTCCTTCCAGAGCGTTTGCACCCAGCGCCGGATCACTGGAATGACCCGCGTGACCGTGGATGTGCACCGCTTCCATAATAATGCCTTTGTGCAAGTGCACCGGTTTTAGGCCCGTGGGCTCGCCGATCACCGCATACCGGGCTTTGGGGCGGCCCAGTTCCACCAGGCTTTTCGCGCCATCCATAGAGCTTTCTTCATCGGCCGTGGCCAGGAGTATCAGCGGTTGCCGGTACTCTTTCACTTCATAACTGCACGCCGCTTCGATGGCCAAAGCGAAAAAATTTTTCATATCGGCGATGCCCAGTCCATAAAAGCGATTGTCGGCTTCGGTCAATCTAAAAGGGTCGTATTGCCATTGTTGCTCATCGAACGGTACGGTATCGGTATGCCCGGCAAGAACCAAACCGCCCGGTCCTTGTCCTAAGGTGGCGATTAAGTTGGCTTTATGCGGTTGCCGCGACAGTGGCAGTATTTCCACCACAAAGCCCAGGCCGTCCAGCCAATTGGCCAGCAAATCAATCACCGAGCGGTTGCTTTGGTCGAACTCCGGGCTGACACTGCTGATGGACGAAGTGGCAATCAGTTTGCCCAACAT
>JASFLF010000145.1:0-7500 GCA_050118235.1 Gammaproteobacteria bacterium
AATCCGGTTGAAGAAATGGCGAATATGATATCCGCCTCACGATCTTTTCAGAGCAACGTGGAAATATTAAATACTTCCAAGCAGATGTTAATGCGAACGTTAAGTTTAGGTGAATAAGGGATTGGGAGCCTTTTATGAGTGTAAACGATATTAACTCCAACTCAACTATCCAGGATCTTGGCCTGGGTAAGAAGGTTGAGACCAGTAAAGAGAAGGGTAAGCTAGGTCAGGCTGAGTTTCTCGATTTGATGGTTGCACAGCTAAAAAATCAAGATCCGTTCAAGCCCCTGGAAAACGGTGATTTTATCGCGCAAATGGCTCAATTTAGTGCTGTTAGCGGTCTTGATAAGTTGCAAAACTCTTTCGACACGCTGGCTAATTCTCTGCAGTCTAATCAAGCCCTGCAAGCATCGACACTGGTGGGACGCTCCGTATTAGTGCCATCATCGCAGGCCGTTTTATCTCCGCAGGGCAATGTAAGAGGTATTTTGGATTTGCAACAAAGCACACCCAAGCTTAGCGTTTCGGTAATGAACGGCAATGGTGAGTTGATAAAGAATATGGAATTAGGTGGTCACTCAGCAGGCGAGGTGCCGTTTGTCTGGGACGGTACCAACAATGCGGGCGAAAAAATGCCTTATGGCAACTATCGAATAGTGGCTGAAGCCCAAGGCCCGGACAACCGTTTTAATGTTAGTACTTTAGTTAACGCCGCCGTGGAAAGCGTCACCATTGGCAATGGTGGTCAGCAGTTGACGCTGAATCTGAAAGACATGGGACCAGTGAGTTTTTCACAAGTCAGGGAAATCAAATAAGTAGCTAAGGAGATGTAACTATGCCATTTCGTATCGCATTGAGCGGCTTGGCGGCCGCCTCTACCGACTTAAAAGTGACCGGTAACAATATTGCCAACTCGGGCACGACAGGTTTTAAACAATCTCGTGCGGAGTTTGCCGATGTATATGCGGTGTCGTTTGGTGGAACCACGAGTACTTCAACCGGTAACGGAGTACGTACGTCCACCGTAATGCAACAGTTCAATCAAGGTAGTATTGATTTTACTGATAGAGCCTTGGATTTGGCCATAAGCGGTCAAGGGTTTTTTATGCTTCAAGACGACAAAGGTACTTCTTATACCCGTGCCGGCAGTTTTCACGTGGATGCCGATGGCACCGTAGTAAATAACATCAATCAGCGTATTCAAGTGTTCCCTACAGTACCAAACACTTCACCGCCTTTATTCCAAACCACTCCGACTGATTTAACGTTGGCAACCACCGATGGGCCGCCACAAGCAACGTTCACGATAGATGCCGGTTTGAACTTAAACGCAGAAGAAGTCGTGCCCCCTAATGCGCCCTTCGACCCAGCAGATCCCTCGACCTATAACAGTTCCACATCATTAGTGGTTTACGACTCGTTGGGTGCGCAGCACACGGCCACTACGTTTTATGAAAAAACGGCTGTTCCCAATCAATGGAATACTTATATGTTTGTGGATGGCAATTTTGTGCCCAGTACTAATCCCGCGCCTACGCCACCGGTAGCACCCGCAACGTATTCTACGGTCACTATGACATTTAATCCCGACGGTACTCTCAATTCACCCACTCAGTTGCAGTATGCTCCCATTCCCGGTGGTGTATTGGGTACGGGATCCGCCGACTTAAACCTCACTATAGACTATACCAACACTACTCAGTTTGGTGGTGACTTCTCAGTGAACTCATTGTCACAAAACGGTTATGCTTCGGGACGACTTAGCGGTATCGACGTGGATCAAGAAGGCACAGTTTTCGCACGATTTACCAATGGGCAATCTACTGCTCTGGGACAAGTAGCATTGGCGAATTTTGCCAATCCCCAAGGACTGCGCCAATTGGGCGATACCAACTGGGGTGAGACTTTTGAATCCGGATCTGTATTGCTAGGTAAGCCGGGTACCGGAAGTCTTGGTTTGTTGCAATCTGGTGCGTTGGAAGCCTCCAACGTGGATATTGCCACTGAGCTGGTTAATTTGATTACGGCGCAACGTAACTTTCAGGCCAATGCACAAGTGATCAGTGCCGCAGATGCCGTAACCCAAACTATTATCAACATCTAGTAGACAATACCCAATAAACATTACCCAATAAACAATACGTAGACATTAGTCAATTTTTGTAGAGTGGATAGTTAATATGGATAGAATGTTATATGTTGCCATGTCTGGTGCCAAACAAACTATGTTGGCCCAGCAAGCTAACAATCACAATATGGCTAATGTCAACACCACTGGATTTTTAGCTGATCTCAATGCGTTTCGTAGTATGCAGGCTTTTGGTCCCGGTTATGAATCCCGCGTCTATTCAATGGCAGAAAGACCTGGAGTGGATTTCTCCGCGGGTTTTGTTAATCAGACCGGTCGGGATTTGGACATTGCCGTGGAAGATAAAGGTTTTATCGCGGTGATGGCCAACGATGGCACCGAAGCCTATACCCGTGCTGGCGACTTGCGCATAGACACTGGCGGCCAATTGGTGAACGGCGCAGGTTTGCCGGTCATGGGCAATGGAGGACCTATTGCGGTTCCGCCAGCGGATAAAATCACCATAGGCAGTGATGGAACTATCTCTATTGTGCCAGTGGGCCAAACGTCTAGTGCGCAAGTGGTCATAGACCGCATTAAGCTGGTAAGCGCCGATGAGCAAGTACTTACAAAAGGCTCCGATGGATTGATACGCCGCGAGGATGGTGTTGCTTTAGAAGCGGATGCCAGTATAAGAGTGGTTTCCGGCGCGTTACAGTCCAGCAACGTCAATGTTGTGGATTCGTTGGTCAACATGATTAGTTTGGCGCGCCATTATGAAGCGCAAGTCAAGCTAATGAAAACTGCTGATGAAATGGATTCACAAACGGATCGATTATTGCAAATGTCTTAATTGAATCAACATAAATAGACTGGCAAATAGATTGCTTTTGTATGTTTAATGAATAAATCGAAAAAGAAATACTAAAACTGAGGTAAACAATGAGCGCAGCACTTTGGATAGCGAAAACGGGATTGGATGCCCAACAAACTCGCCTGGCGGTAATCTCTAACAACTTAGCCAACGTAAACACCACAGGTTTTAAATATGGCCGAGCGGTGTTTCAGGACTTGTTGTATCAAAACGTTCGCCAAGTGGGTGCGCAAGTGACCGAAGAAAATGAGTTGCCCTCGGGATTTATGTTAGGCACGGGTGTAAGAACCGTAGCCACTGAAAAAATACACACTCAGGGCAACATGATCGAAACCAGCAATCCTTTTGACATGGCGATTAATGGTAGAGGTTTTTTCCAAGTTTTAAGACCGGATGGAACGATTGGTTACACCAGGGATGGTTCTTTTCAAATCAACTCCGAAGGGCAAATGGTTACCGCGGGTGGCTTGTTATTGCAGCCGACTATCACGGTTCCCGAAGATGCCGCGTCGGTCAGTATCGGCACTGACGGCATCGTCAGTGCAACCGTGCCGGGTTCAGCGACACCGGTGCAGCTAGGCAATATCCAAACGGCGGATTTTGTCAATCCAACCGGATTGCAGCCCATTGGAGAAAACTTGTTTCTGGAAAGCGGCGCCAGTGGTTCCCCCTTAGTGGGTACGCCGGGATTCAACGGCCTGGGTTCCATTTTGCAAGGTGAGTTGGAGTCGTCCAACGTCAACGTGGTTAAAGAAATGGTGGATATGATTGAAGCACAACGCGCTTATGAAGTGAACTCTAAAGCCATTTCAACCGCGGATCAAATGCTGCAGTATCTGAATAACAATGTTTAGTACATTGTTTAGCATAACGTTTCGTCACCTTGCATAGAAAAAGTGTAGTAAGCAACTGAGATGGATAAGTCAATGATAAACACCACAGCAAACTACAAAGTATGGACTATTGCAACGGCACTTATAGTGGCTGGCACCGCGTGCAGCAGCACAAACGGACCTGGCTCTGATCCCGAATTCGCCACTGTGCGGCCGGTTTCCGCACAGCCGTTGCCCATCGATACAGGGTCTATCTATAAAAGCGGATACGGCATTAAATTGTTTGAAGACAACAAGGCGAGCAAAGTCGGCGACATTCTCACTGTGGTCTTGGAGGAAAAAACTAATGCCTCGAAGCAAGCTCGCACCAAAACCGTCAAAGACTCCGATGTGTCAGTCGAAGCGCCGCTGGTATTAGGCAAGGGGATTACCCACAACGGCGTTGCGTTGTTACAAACCGATTTGGTTGCCAATAGGGCCTTTAAGGGTGAAGGTGACAGCACCCAAAGTAATAGTTTAACGGGTACCATATCGGTAACCGTTGCAGAAGTGTTAGCCAACGGCAATCTGGTGGTTCGAGGTGAAAAATTAATTACCCTCAATACCGGCTCGGAACATATACAATTAGCAGGCATTGTTCGCCCGGAAGATGTGACGCCAAGCAACACCATAAAATCCTCTCAGATCGCCAATGCCAAGATCGTGTACGGCGGTCAAGGACAAATCGCGGATGTTAACAAAAAAGGTTGGTTGCACAAGTTTGTTGATAGTGCATGGTGGCCGTTTTAAAGGTATCCTTTAATGATTCGTAAGATATCAGTAATCCGTTCAATTGCCTCGATAGTCTTGAGTGCCGGTATCATAGGTGGCGCGGCTGCCGAGCGCTTAAAAGACATGACTTCCATCGCTGGGGTGCGTGACAACCAGTTGATCGGTTATGGCTTGGTGGTAGGCTTGGACGGCACCGGTGATAAAACCGCTTTTACTATTCAGAGTTTGCGTTCCATGTTAACCAAACTTGGGGTCACCGTGCCGCCCAACGTGGATTTAAAATCGAAAAATGTTGCCGCCGTCAGTTTACATACTGAACTGCCGCCGTTCGCCAAGCCCGGTCAACGCATTGATGTGACGGTATCTTCCATAGGAGAGGCCAAAAGTTTGCGTGGCGGCACGTTGTTGTTATCACCATTGAAAGGTGCGGATGGCAACATTTATGCAATTGCTCAAGGTAATATCATTGTGGGCGGCTTTGGGGTGTCAGGCAAAGATGGATCCAGTATTACGGTCAACGTACCCAGTGTGGGAAGAGTGCCGGGTGGAGCTACGGTGGAACGCAGTGTTCCAACACCGTTTGTCACAGGTAATTCATTGACATTGAATTTGCATACGCCCGATTTTACGACTGCCAGTCGGGTAGTGGAGGCGATTAACGCCAATTTTGGCGCAGGGACGGCAGTGGCCATGGACGGCTCTTCTATTAAAGTACTTGCACCGCTGGATGTGTCACAACGGGTGGCCTATGTTTCGGAACTGGAAAATATCCTGGTGACACCGGCTGAGGCGGCGGCGAAAATCATCATAAATTCGCGAACGGGTACCGTGGTGATTGGCAATCATGTGACAGTGGCGCCGGCGGCGGTGACTCACGGCAGTTTAACCGTGACCATTAGCGCCAGACCGCAAGTAAGCCAGCCCGAACCGTTTTCACAAGGGGAAACCGTGGTGGTGCCCCAAAGCGAAATCGAAGTGGCCGCGGAAAATAAACGCATGTTTTTGTTTGAACCGGGAACGACCTTGGAAGAGATCGTCCGAGCCATTAATCAAGTGGGTGCGGCGCCAGGGGATTTAGTGGCGATATTGGAAGCCCTGAAAGAGGCTGGAGCGTTGCGAGCGAATTTGATTGTAATTTAACGCTGGTGTTATCAGCGGGTTTTCTAAAAAGTGTGACCGTAGGAAGTCCCCTTGGGAATAAGGACAGCAAGGGAGTTTTCCAGGATGGAAATAAAGTGATGAGTGACTTGAGTTTTCGAAAACAAGGATCAGTTTTCGTTTTGCCTCAAATGGATAGGAGGCGATGCTACGGGGGCGTAGCCGGCTCATCACCCAGGGGGACTTCCTACGGTTATCACTATCAATCTTGTATCGGCACTTCATGAGTATTTCTACACAATCGGCTTCCGTCTATACCGACCTCCATGGTCTGGATCAGTTAAAACACAAGCTCAAAGGCGACTCTGAGGATGATTTGCGCGTAGTGGCGCAGCAATTTGAAGCCATCTTCATCCAGCAAATGTTGAAAACCATGCGTGAGGCCAGTTTGTCGGAAGGATTGTTTGATAACAATGCCAGTGATTTTTATGTTGATATGCTGGATAAACAAATGTCGTTGAACTTATCCGCCGGCAAAGGCATAGGACTGGCCGATATAATCGTGCAGCAATTAAGTAGCAGTATGGACTTAAAGCCTGAAGAGGAAGCCGAACAAGTAGACAGTAAGAAAGTACAGCTGGATAGCAATCCGTTGACAGTTCCCGTTTCCCAGCCGCTGACCCACCGGGAAGGTGTGGCGAATAAAGGTTTTACATCTTCAGCCTCCGAAAACCGAATCGATCATAGCAAAGCGGCAGTATCGGGACATAGCGTATTTTTAAGCAGCGAAAATACCGCAAATATTGCCGATCCGGAAACCTTTATAAAAAGCCTATGGCCGTTGGCGGTGAATGCCGCCGAGGAAATCGGTGTAACGCCGCAAGTCTTAATCGCCCAAGCGGCACTGGAAACCGGTTGGGGGCAATATATTGCCAAGGATGAAAACGGCAACAGCAGCCACAACCTCTTTAATATTAAAGCCGGCTCCGCATGGCAAGGCGACACAGTCACGCTGGCGACCACTGAACTGAAAAATGGAACTGCGGTGAAAGAGTACGCGGCGTTTCGCGCCTATGATTCTTACAACGGTGGTTTTGAAGATTACGTAGCATTGGTCAAGCACAATCCCAGATACCAACAGGCAATGGTGAATTCCGCCAGTGAAAAAGACTATGTTGTTGCTTTGCAAAAAGCCGGCTATGCTACCGATCCGGATTATTCGGACAAAATTCTGCAAATCGCCAATGGTCAGACCATGATGCATGTCAGTGCCACGCTGGGTTCAGAGCCGGCGAAAAATCCATCGAACAGTTAAAGTATCTACGGCAGAGACCGATACATAAGAATAGGTGGAGGTATATATTGTATAAGCGATTGATTTCTTATAAGTCGTCAGGCTAGCGTGGCGTCTTTGAATGGTTTTTATAAATACTAGATTGGGTGATCTATGCTGAACGTTGCCGTATCCGGATTGCTGGCTTATCAAAAAGCGTTGGCGACCACCAGCCATAACATTTCCAATGTGGGCACCGAAGGGTATTCCCGTCAACGGGTCACGTTGTCTACCCGCACGCCAGAGCCTGCCGGTAATGGATTCCTGGGTAAAGGAGTAAATGTCACCTCGGTAGACCGGGTGTATGATCAGTTTTTAGTGACCCAGTTAAACAACCGTACCTCGTCCTACAATCAACTGGATGCATTCCATACCATGGCAGTGCAACTGGATAGTGCTTTAGGCGATCCCGCGATCGGCCTGACACCGGCCTTGGAAAAATTCTTTAATGCCATTCATGATGTGGCCAATGATCCCACATCAATTCCGGCGCGCCAAGTGATGCTATCGCAGGCGGAGTCGT
>JASFLF010000146.1:0-7496 GCA_050118235.1 Gammaproteobacteria bacterium
TGAGGGTCAGTTTGGCTCTCTCCGCGTCCAATGCGGTGGATTCGGTGATTTCAATTTTTATTTGCTTAGGCGCCACACCATGGGAATTCACCAACTGCAACAAAGTGGGCACAAACGATTCGGAGAATAATTGACGATTGGAAATATTCACCGCCATGCTGACTTCGTTCTTCCAGGGACATACGCTGTAGTAAGACATGGCTTCGACCAGAATTTGATTACCCACTTCTTCGATCAAGCCCAGATTCTCCGCCAGGGGAATAAATATTCCCGGACTGATCCAGCCGTGTTCCGCGTCGTACCAACGGGCCAGAGCTTCGATGCACACCGTCTTGTGGGTTTGCGCATCTACTATCGGTTGAAAGTGCACGTGCAAAAGATGGTTTTTCAACGCCGCACTGAAATATGCCGTTAGTTTGGTATCCACAAAACCACGGCCTTTTTGCTGCATCTCGCTGAAGGTTTGAATATTATTCCGGCCTTCGGACTTGGAATGAAACAACGCTTTATCGGCTTGCATCAACAAGGATTCGGTGCAATCGGCATCATCCGGATATAACGCTATGCCTATGCTAAGCGTGGTATGCAAATTCTGCTCGGGCAATAAATCCCGTTGCACCGCTTGCATGAGTTTTTCCGCTACCGTGTGCACATCTTGAGTGTCGCTAACATCGGGTAGCAATACCACGAATTCATCCCCTCCCCAGCGCGCCAATGTGTCATACGGTCGCAGTTGGGAGCGCAAGGCGTTGCCCACCGCCACCAATAGCTGATCACCGACCTTATGCCCCTGAATGTCGTTGATCTGCTTGAAGTTATCCAAATCAATAAACATCATGGCGACTTTATTGCGTAGGCGTCCGGCTTGAGCGATTGCAAAGTTGATGCGCTCCTCCAGTAACACCCGGTTGGGCAAATTGGTCAACGCATCGTGTAAGGCCATGGTGCGGATCTCATCCATTTCACTGCGAAAACCCAGGCGTTTTAACAGCTTTTCCATGGCACAAAACCGGGTAAGACCGGATTGGAATAAATTCGCGCCGATAAAAAACAACGCCGACAACCAGATAATGCGCAAATCCGGATGAAAAAACGCCACAAAACAGCAAATGACGATTAAGCCACCGGCTATAGTGCGAATGGAGGGTTCGATATAAGGGCGTTGATTCACAAAAGAATTATGTCTACCGCGTTAAAATTAAAGTAACTATTTGATTTGCAATTTAATAATTATGCTTTAGCTAATATCGTCCAAATCCTGTAATTATTGAGTTTTCACGTGATTGAAAAACAATAAAAGTTATAAAATATCGGTGTAATCTCGTGGTAAACTCACATTGTTCACCGTGACTGCTTGCGCAATACCCCATAGGCACCATGACCGACAACGGCATTTCTAAAACTCCAAATCCTCAAGGCAAAGGCTTGGTCCCGGTTCTGGACAGTATCTCAGCCAGCCGGCCAACGGCGGTACCCCCCAAGCACATCGAACAAATATCCGGTGAATTGTTCACCTCCATGTTTGTGTTAAACAGTCAGTTTCAGTTCAAGCCGGTAGTGGGCCAATCCTATTGGTTGTATCGCAAAGGACAGACCTTCAGATTGTCGCTGATCTCGCCTGAGGAGTGGCGGGGTGGATTTGGTCAGTACGTGGGTCATTGTCAGTTACAAAGCGATATCACCTGGACACTGGAACTGGATAATGAAGCTGCAAAAGACGCCGAACTAATGCATCTCATTGCGGCAAAACGCGCCGAGTTCGAAGCGAAACTGCAGGCGGTTGAAACCCTTGAGCAGATATTACCGGTATTTGACGCATCGTTACCTTTTTATCAACGTGTGTTTGCTTCGGCACTGGCTCACTCATTGGGCCTATCCATGCGCAAGAGTGATATCCACACTTTGTCATACCAACAAGCGAGAAAACTACTTGCCTGTCGCGCAATGTCCAACTAAACAGCTTATTTACAATTATGAATAAATACTCTCCAACCCCCACATTGCATTCACCGAAAAAAATCAGCCGTCGCTCTCTTTTAAAGGTTGGACTGACAGCGGGCCTGGTTTCCTATGGCATCACTAACACCAAGCAAGTCAATTCCGGCACGGACACATTAAAGACCCACACTCTACGCCAAACACCACGTCAGACCGAAGGCCCGTTTTACCCCATTGAAGAGCAAGACGATAAAGATGTGGACCTCACCCAAATCAAGGAAAAAACACAACCGGCCAAAGGCCAAGTGATACGCGTTCAAGGCCTTGTTCTGGATACCGATGGCAACGCGTTAAACAACGCGTTTGTGGAAATCTGGCAAGCCAATACTTGGGGGCGCTATCGCCACAAGCGCGACCCCAATACCGCGCCGCTGGATCCAAACTTTCAAGGCTGGGGTCAAACCACTACCGCTGATAACGGCCGCTATGGTTTTAAAACCATATTACCCGGAGCATATCCCGCCGGCCCGGATTGGACCCGACCGCCGCATATCCATTTCAAAGTGACCAGGCAAGGGTTTTATGGCCTGACAACTCAAATGTATTTTCCCGACCAGAAACTCAACGATGTTGATTTGATTTTACAGAACCTGCCCACGGCGCAACGCGATATGGTCATTGCCAAGCGAGACCATAGTGACCCAAATGATGCGCCAACTTTTGTGTTCGACATCGTGTTACTGCGCGCGAGTTGAATTCATGACTCCAGTTGACATCGTCGGCGCCTTGGCCGGCACCCTAACCACTATCGCGTTTTTACCCCAGGTCATAAAAATCTGGCGTTCGCGCTCTGCCGAAGATATTTCCCTATTTATGTTTTTGCTGTCATCGCGGCCAACGCCATCACATTGATAGTGGCGTTATCCATCTTGGCGCTTAAGATTCGATTTATACGGCTGCAGCGCCGCCGGCTAAAACAAATCGATCAACGCTCGCTGTAGTTGGCGATCCCGTTAATGTACCCCGTTACTATAACAGTTGTTACGCAGCCCAGTTGCGAGAATCTATTGTTCGCAACAACGCGCGAATTTTGGTAAGGAATTGTTCTTGCGCAGTACTGTCGTCTAATAAAATCCGGTGAGGCGCTTTTGCCAGCCAATTTTGTTCCTGTTCGCTCAACTCGGTATTGGTCAACGCAACAACGGGGATTGTATTGAAGCGCTCGTTATCATGGAGCATCTCCATAAATTCACCGTCTGAAGGTTTGCCTACTTTAAGGTCTAATATAACCAGAGATAGATTGTGTTCCTGCACGGCTTGCATGGCAAGTTCGCAGGATTCTACCGCGATCACGCAATAGCCTTGTTTCTGAAGCACGGTGTTAATTTGTTGTCGTAATGATGTAGTCTTGGTAATGACCAATATGTTGGCGTGGCGCTTTTTCCTAACCCACTTTTTAATCGATGTACTCAGCGCTTTCCAGTCGATGGGCTTAAACAAATAGTCGTCAGCCCCAAGGACAAAACCTAGTCCGCGTTCATCCAGTTGGGTCAACATAGCGACAGGCGTGTCCTTGAGTTCCGGGTCGGATTTAATCTGTTTCAACGTGGCCCAGCCGTCCATGACCGGCATCATCACATCCAAAGTAATTACCTGCGGCTTAATTTTTTTGGCAAGCTCCAAGCCCTCTTTTCCGTTTGGCGCCGTTTCGACATTAAAACCTTCTTTGTGCAAATACCGTGATGCGAGATTGCGAATGTTGGGATCGTCATCGATGACCAGTATTGTGCTCACAGTATTGCGCTTTTCAGCGGTATTGCTTTTGTTTTTTGAGCGCTGCTTTGCCGGATCAGCGCCTATTTGTGTCGCCGGAGCCGGTGTTGGTTCTTCGCCCGCCACCAAGTTTTTTACCGTCACAAAAAAAGTAGAGCCTTTGCCGGGTGCACTGCTCGCCGTTATTTCACCGCCGAGCATTTCACAAAAACGCTTGGTGATCGCCAATCCCAACCCAGTGCCACCGTATTTACGTGTTGTGGAACTGTCCGCTTGAGCGAAGGGTTGAAAGATACGGTTGAGCTGCGACTCTGTCATTCCTATACCAGTGTCTTTTACATTCACCCTGATATAGTCATATTCATCGACAGTTTCTCGGTACATATGCACCGAAATATTTCCGTGCTGGGTAAACTTAGAAGCGTTGCTAATCAAGTTAAACAGAATTTGCCGTAGTTTTGTGGTATCGGAGCGGATTTCTCCTATGTCATCCTCACACTGTAATGTCAATTGATTGTAATTTTTTTCCACCAACGGCTGCACGGTTGCGATCACTTCGTCCGCGAGCGCTCTAAGGTTGAACTCCTCGAGAAAAACCTCCATCTGTCCTGCTTCAATTTTTGACAAATCAAGGATTTCATTGATTAGGGATAGCAGGTGATGTCCAGCGGACTTGATTTGGCCAATATCGGGCATTAATTGGCTAAAACCGCCGTCGACCGCTTCTTCCGCAAGCATTTCGCTGTATCCAATAATGGCGTTAAGCGGAGTTCGCAATTCATGGCTCATATTGGCGAGAAATTCCGACTTGGCTTTGTTGGCGATATCGGCCCGCTCTTTGGCGATTACTAAGTCTTGCTCGATTTTTTCGCGCCGATTTTCCTCTTTTTTAATAACGATAAGGGTAAACAGCCCAATAGTGGCAAAGACTGAGAAGATGATCAGTGATTGCGTTATTATGTTGCCCCTAAAAAGCTCAAATAAATCAGGTTTTTGCAAGTCAGTGGCAAACCAAACAGTACCGGGCACCGGTTTTTGGTACAGAACTCGGTCCAATTCCTGTTGAGACATACGGTAGTCATCACGAATCCAGTGGTTTCTGGCGCCTTCTGAAGTCACTTCAATAAGCGACTGCTTTTGCGGGTATGTCAACATCAGCTCATGCCCCAATGCCTGGGAGCTACTTATCAGGCTTGTTAATACGTCAGCATGAAAACTGATAAATAAAACTCCGGAGTGTTCGCCTTCGCCGAAGGAGGCCATAATGTCGAAATGGTAGGCTTCCGGGTTTGGGTGGATTCGAGGATTGTAATTATTATTCCGCGCGAAGCTCTCAATGTCATTTTTACAGGATTCTCCGACGAAACCGTCGAAGTCTGCAAAGTAAGGTGTACCGTTTGCGTCCGCCACAGTAAAGGCAAAGTAGTTGGGGAAATAAGATGCAATATTATTCTGCAATTCACTATAGAGTTGTTCATTTTGCGGTTCTTTGACAAAACGCTGGATTAAATCCAGCTTCTCCCGGCCAAACAAGTCAACCAAGCGTTTTTTTTCAGCTACAAACTGAGACACTTCCACCGCCACACTGGCAGCAGCATCCCGCGCGGTTGACAGATGGTAGGCATGAAAATCATCTATTCGTGTTTGCCCCACCCATACGAGAAGCAGCGTTGCCGACAAAAGCATGAGCAATGCAAACAACAGATAGTTTCTGGAGGGAACTAACGACTTGGATTTGAAAGATATTGGCACAATTTGGATTTTTTCATAGGCATGTAGGTATGTTTCGGATTAAAGGAAAGAACCTTTAGTGTGGAAGAGTACAGTCGATTAGCGAGACAGTCAGAAGGAATTTTTATTAATTCAATGGGTAACAGGAATATTGAAGCTATAATCCAAACGAAATTCGGACTTTCAAATGTAACACTTTTGAAAAAAGCACAAAAAAGCGGGGGCAGATCGGATTCCTGTAGACCGTTCCTCACGGATTGACCCTTGCCATTCGCTAGCAAGGTCTATTCACATAAGCTGGCCAGATTGACAGAAACGTAAATCTAACTTGTTTATCGAGTATTACAAATCTCTTTTATCTCCATTGAATGCTATTCACCATCACATTCATAGGCAATCCAATTTGGGCTATATAATTGGCGCCTACATCAAGATAAGCAACACGAAAGCACCTTGTACTCAATGCGTACCGGGTGTTGCTTGGGAACATCCCGAGAGGGAGGGGTAATAATCCTAAAATAATCGGTTGACCGCTTCGATGGTACGTAACTGATTGAAAATATGACCAAACTCAGAGTGCGAATACGCCACCCCGACTTGCAACACTTTCTTTTGTAACGAAAGTAAGTGCCGCAAATCGGCGTTCAACAGATTATTTTAGGATAATACGTCACACCAGTGCTCTCTTTTTTCACTTTGAATAATCACGCCTAAGTAACTTATGGTACAATACTCACCCCACCTGCATTGGCTTTCTTTCGCCGAATAGCAGGGTTTCCCACCGGTCCCGGAAGGACGGACCACTCCCTTTCAATACGTCAGTACTTTTGTAAAGCATTAGTTACAGTATTGTCAGGCTCATTGGTCAGGCTCAGTTTGATGGAGCTGCCATAGTTGCCTTGACGATTACCCACCCATCATCAGGAGCGATCAACATGAGCAAGGAACAAAAAGGCAATAAAGAAAGTAAGAAGAAACCGACCATGACCCCAAAAGAAAAGAAGGCTGCAAAGAAAGCCAAGAAGGACTCCAAGAATGGGTCCAAGGGTCTTTTGGATTAAAACCTTTGGGTTAAAACCTTTTGGTTATAACAAAAGCCATCAAATTTGGCTAGGTACCAAGCTTATGCGCTAAGTCACTTCAATCAAGCGGTAAACTACAGTTCCACTACTAAACGTTTTTACGACGTGGTGCATTTTTATCTTGATTTCATCAAGACCTGCCAAAGCCGCTTACTCAATTTGCGATCGCCAGGTTACTGGTTGATGGTATCGAAAGAACTCGGCATGAGTTTTCGACAAATCCAAATCATAAGGCCATTGCTACGCTGACTACCCAAGTTCCAGTGAGGAGAATATCATAACCATCAAAACGTTCGGATTTTTAGGGCGCACACGCAATTCACCAGGCAACGAGCGCGATACCGAGTTATTGCGCTCGGAACTGTTTAGCATTGAGCAACTGAAACGTCACGCAGTAACGCTGGCGAGCCAGCATCGCATCGATACCCATCCGGGGCCGGACAGGTTGCTACCACGGCTGGCGGACAATGCACGCGTTCTGCTGTCAGCGTATGACGTGGTCACGGCCGCAGCCACCTCAGGACAACGGATCGCGCCCGCAGAGTCCTGGTTGCTCGATAATTTCTATCTTATCGAACAGCAAATCGGCCTGGCGCGCCGGCATCTGCCGCGCGGCTACAGCCGGCAGTTGCCGCGATTGGGGAATGGCCCGTCCGCCGGCTTTCCCCGCATCTATGACCTGGCGTTGGAGTTAATTTCGCACATGGACGGCCGAGTCGATAGCGACAACGCCACCCAATTTGTTGCCGCCTACCAGAGTGCTGAACCGTTAAAGCTGGGCGAATTATGGGCCTTCCCGATCATGCTGCAGTTAGCACTGCTGGAAAACCTGCGCCGCGTCGGCTTGCGTATCGCCCATCGGCGCGAGGAGCGTGACGCGGCCATCACCTGGGCGGACCGCATGCTCGCGACGGCCGAAAAGGAACCGAAACAGCTCATCCAGTTGCTCGCCGAGTTTGCCAATGCCGATGT
>JASFLF010000147.1:0-7492 GCA_050118235.1 Gammaproteobacteria bacterium
AAAAGAAGGTTATGCCGGTTAGATTTACAAAAACTATAAGGAATTTCCCTATGATATCAATTCGTGCGGCGATTTTAAGTTTGGCGGTAACAACCTCCGCCTGCATGGCCGGTAGCTCGGTGAGTGATTGGGTTGGGCAATACAAGTACGAAGCATCGGCAGGAGAAACCGTCGGAGGTAGCGCAATTATCACAGAATTGCAGCTCAACATCGGCAAAGACGATGCGAAAAATCCTTGCTTGTTACAAGAAACCGGCTACCAATTGAATGAAACCATTGTTTGCTCTTATTCAGCCAACAACAATCAGCTTACGATTCATTTTAAAAGCTATCCCAATGGCAAAATTGTCAATCAATTCGACGTTGCTGAGTATAAAGTCGGAGAAACTTTATTCTCCATCGAAAAGAAAATGGAGGGCCCCAAACCCGAGCGATACACAATCATCTGGGGTTCTTTCTCGCCCTATGAAACTATGCCGGAAAAGTCTGAGGATTATTTTAAGAAAGTGAAATAAAGATTAGACAGATGAAGTTACAGACAGCACCTTGTCCTATGACATGGAGATTAAGGTTCTGTTATTTGCGATGCGCAAATTTGCTGTAGTTTGGTTGGTCGATCTTACCAAACCTCAAAACGGTCAGTACCAGCTAATTACGCGCCCTACACTTTTAGTCCAGAACATGTGAGATGAGCCCATCCGCCAGCTTTGGCTCGAACCATGTGGATTTGGGCGGCATGACTTCATTGGCATCGGCTACGGCCATTAAGGCGTCCATACTCGTTGGATACATGGAAAATGCTACGGCCATTTCACCACTGTTTACTCTCTTTTCCAAACCTTCCAGGCCGCGAACACCACCCACAAAATCGATACGTGGATCGGTGCGAGGATCTGAAATACCCAATATAGGCTCCAGCAAATTTTTAGACAACAGACTCACATCCAGACTGGCAACAGGATCATCGGGTATCAATTCCGCATTAATATTCAATCGATACCATTCGCCATCGAGATACATACCAAACTCGGCTGCCTTGGTCGGCCTGACCGGTGCCGCTTCTTTTACGCAACTGAAATTGCTCGCTACTTTTGTCAGGAGTTCTTCTTTGCTCAAGCCGTTGAGATCAGTGACGACACGATTGTAATCAAAGATTTTCATTTGATTGTGCGGGAAGATAACGGATAGAAAATAGTGACTCATTTGATCATTGGAACCGCCGATGGATTTGGCCACTCGTGATGCCGCGGCCGAACGATGATGTCCGTCGGCTATGTAAATGGCATCCATGGCATCAAATCCTGTGCTCAGTTTATCCATAATCGCCTGATCTTCAACTACCCAAAAGCGGTGACCAATACCGTCATCCGCTTTAAGGTCGTATACAGGTTCACCTTTCGCGACCTCGGCTAAAATACCGTCGATTTCGTCATCGGACTTATACGCCAGCAGAACCGGACCGGTTTGCGCATTTAGCGCTTCGATCTGACGCACACGATCATCTTCTTTCGCGGGTCGAGTGAATTCATGCTTTCTAATGCGGTTAGTGTCATAGTATTTTACCGAGGCCGCTGCCACCAAGCCGGTTTGTACATGATCGCCCATAATTAGCTGATACACGTAATAACGAGGCCCGGGATCACGTATCAACACGCCCTGCTCGACCAGCTTATTGAGATTTTCTGCCGCCTTGGCATAAACCGCCGGGTCATAGGGGTTGATATCTTCAGGCAGATCAATCTCCGCTTTGGAGATATGTAGAAAACTCATCGGCTTACCCGCAGCACGTTCTCGAGCTTCCGCACTGTTCAATACATCATAGGGAGGTGCAACAACATCTTCGGCATGTTCTGGCACAGGACGTAATCCAGCGAATGGGCGTATCAGCGGCATAATGTTCCCCAGCAAGTGTACAATAAAATTATTATACAACTATCCTGTGATTAATAAACCAGCCTTTGCTGACAATCCGCAGTCTCGAACCGGAGTACCGGGACCCGGAATTCTGGGACAGCCGCCTACTAAAAATTTTGCCTACACCCGAATGGCACTTAGTTAAGCAAACAACGCGTGATGTAGGGTGGATTAGGCGCGTTTTTTTGCGCCGTAATCCACCAAAACTCCATGGCGGGTTACGCAAAAAAACGCTAACCCGCCCTACCGTAGGCTTAATTAAGTGCCATTCGCCTATACCCGAAATTCGAAATGACCTAATAGAGTTTAGCTGGATGCCCCTGTTTCTGATAAAAAAGAATTTAATTGGAGTATATAGTTGGATATCCCTGTTATTTCTATCTGTTCTTGCTTTGTTCCCAAAGGTTCCTCCCACCATGAACACCACTTCATGGCCACGGCAGGCTTACAGATCCTGCTACTGATGTGTTCCACTCTATAGTCACGCCACAACTCGACTGTGGCAGCAAGTCTAAGCTAGTGAGATGAGCTCCCGCATAGAAAGTCTGGTCCGCGCTCAAAGTGAACTCGGGTGGCTCAAGCGAATCTGGTATTGTGGCTACACGCAATATCTTGGACAGGAATAGCGTGGTGAGATCGGCGGTAAGCGAATGCACCAGGTTGCAAGAACCAACCTGGCTATCGCAGGTCGGATTGACGGCATCGAGGTGATCCCAATGTAATCCGCCGTCGAAGATCACCCGATGGGTAGGACTTGGGGCGGTTCCAAGCAATGCAGGTTGTGCAGCGAAAGTGTCAGCGGTGCCGTACAAAAATAGTGAAGCCACACTCAAACTTGGGATCGGAATGACCGGGCTAGCTGGCCATTCAGCCCAACCGCCACCGATTGAGACGTACGCGCTATTGTCAATATCAACCGATAAGCGCCCTCCGAGGAGCGCACCGAACGAGTGACCGACTATCGCCAGCGTCGACGAGCTACTCAACCAGGAGCGGCCGGACCAGCTCGCGTGCATCCAATCGATCACGTCTAATGCTGTCGTATACTGCGCGCTGTTGCTTGCCCATGGATATTGCCCTCCTCCCCAGCCAAGATCCGGCACTACCACCACGAAGCCGCTACGCGCAAGCGTGGCCGGAAGTAGGGTCCATCGGGTGTAATGATCGGATTCATCGCATTGTCCGTGCAGGAACAGCACGAGCGGATACGATCCGCGGCAAGTCAACAGCGAAGCGATTTGCGGCGAGCCGTCGATGCTTGGAAAGAAGACACGTAAATCGGCTGGCGCGCCGTCGCTGGGCGCGTAATCCTCGTAGCCGTAGAACACCGGTGCCAGAACAGTGGGACTCCAGCTTATGGGCGCCGAACAAATGGTGGCGCAGCCGCCCAATGTGCTACTAAGAGCGCCACTTAGCGCGCTTCCCAATCCGAAAGTCACAGTCTTAATGAAGTCACGGCGTGTATAGCCTTTGTTCATCGTGCCTCCGTTGCGTACTACTCTCCTATAAACGTCCTCTCTCTTGCTCGGCTGAGGTCATGGCAGCCGCCGATCAATCACAAATCAAGTGCATTAATCACCAACTGCCACCGCGGGAATCATCAGCCTGCGGTAGTTGGTTTACTCTCCGAACAGTTTTCCGCCCGTTTTAGCGAAGCATAGAAAGATTAAGCTCCTTTTCCCTGGGAAAACCGCCTTTTACCCAATGAATCCACCAGCCAATCTGCGATACCGATCCACATAATTGTTTGCTCCAAGCTATTTATCCAGGAATAGCTACTTTCTTACTCTTCTAGAATATATTTTGCCTTAACCTTGATAATAATCCATGCCGATTTCTATCAATTTACACTGAGGTACTAAAAGGATGAAGGAAAAAGGATAAAGTGAAAATGGGGAAAGATTGGGAAATGGATTCAATGCAACTTCCTAGCTACATATCTATTTCTCTCTATCACTATTATTAACCACAACAAAGGCGATAACTGCCGCAACGGCGATAAGCACTATTGGTGAAGCCCTACCGGAGCCTACAGTAAAATTGCTCTGCTGTGCGGAATTTAGTGAATAAGTCGGTACTCTATGCGTGGTACCAAAAAAATCGGGATCGCTCATTGCCAATACTGTATCTTCAGGCGGTATGCTTAAATCCAGTTCAGCGAGGGCATACCACGGTTTTATAAGAATTAAAGCCACAACAACATTTACTATCCGCTTTTTCATGGCTTAGCCCTCGAATATTGATCTTTAGTGTTGCCAACAAGTAGTTTTTTCGGCGTATTAACATCGGCTTTCCACCACAGCTACCGTTTTTTTGAGTTGCAACGCTCAAAATGAACCTATTCTCAACACTATTTACAACATGACACAAGCGGACAATGTCCCAAGCACCACTAATGAAATACCAATTTTCGGTAGATAGCCAAACTTTGTCAATTTCAGGATGCCGACGAGCCCCAGCACGATCAATATCGTGGAAATCAGTTCCGCTTGGGTGAAACTCATACCAACAAAATGGTACTTACTATTTACGCGGATTTGCTCAATCAACAGTCGCTCCATCCCACTAAACAATAAATACATCGAAAACATATAACCGGCTCGGTACGGCGTTTTCCTGATGGCCCAAAGAAAGCCAAAAATCAACAAAGCCATGACGGTTTCATAAAGTGGTGTTGGATACACCCCGGGACTTTGAATCACAACTCCCAACACGTTGTTGTCATACGTTTGCGCCCACAACCAATCAGGAAGCCAGCCGGGTTTCAGAGCCATATTCGCGGGTATGCCCCAGTCTCCGTCACCGGATATCTGGCAACCTATTCGGCCAACACCGTAACCCAGCATCATGGCGGGAGCTAGTGCGTCCAGCATCGGTATAATCGGAACTTCGCGTCTTTTTAGATAAACGCTCCCGGCTATCACGCCGAACACCAACCCACCATATATGGAGAAGCCTCCTTGGGTAAGAATCATACTCATAGGGTCGTTTAGAAATTGGCCGGGGTATTCCAGAATATGGAATATGCGAGCGCCAACAATACCGAAAAATGCGGCTATCACAGCCAGTTCGGAGATTATAGTGTGAACGGGAACTGTGTTTTGTTGGGCTTGGTCTTTGGAGGGAATTCTTGCTTTGGACAAAATCCCCAGCTCTTCGAATCTAGTGACTTCTTTCTTAGCCACATAAATAGATACCAATAGCGCCGTGGCTACGAACGTGCCAAACATTGGAATCGGTATATACCATTGGACGCCAAATATGTGATTAACCAGATCGCCGACATATGGATAGGACATTGATTAACGCCTCGCTACTGAATAGTGTTTATTTTGATTCATTGTGTGACCATGCGCTGTGGCGGTGGCACAGCTTGCAGCGCATCATTTAATTTAGTGCAACAGTGGAGAAAGCAATCGATGCAATCGACTCCAACGCGTAAAAGTATTTTATGCAATGCGAATCTAAACACAAGTAGATGTTATCATGTAAACACTTATCCTTTAACTATTAAATCCCCATATTCGAGACTTCAAATCGAGCTTGAATTTTACATAGCGTTGCCTTAGCCTAGTGGAGCGTGGAGGATACCTGGTATCGTGTGGCTTCAGCGGCATCGAAGTTGTGCACTCTGAGGTTACCTCAGGGTTATTCATGTATGTGGGCACTCCGCTTGCAGTACGACGCTGCGCTTTCAACGCAGAGCTGTACAGCACAATCAAGTTTGGCAGGTATCTTTCACGCATTCACCTTGCGATAGTTGAGATAAAATGAACGCGTTTAAAATTTATTGCTCCGCGCTGGCTGACGCATTTCTCGCAGGTGATTCGGACCTGAACGCTTTAAAATCGCGGGGACAACGATGTTTAGGATCTACGCCGGCTTGGCTGGAAAATTTGTGCCAGGGAATAATCCAACACAATTTACTCCACGACACTGACACGCTGACGGATTATATTTGCCATTATGAGCCACTACGTAATGCCTGGTTTGCCGATACATTACCGCGGCGCATAGCGTATTACTTTTTTCCGACACCACAACCAACTCAGCCTGCGCCCTTTGTTGATCAATCTATTATTCGGCTAGCTACCTTCAACGACCTGTGCGAATTTTTTCAATTGGATGAAAACCACCTTCTTTGGTTGAGTGATCCGTGGGGAAGCACTCGCGAACATTCGCAAGGCCCACTTCAACATTATGTATATCGCTGGGTGGACAAGAAAAATTCAGAATCGTCCCGCCTGCTGGAAATACCGAAAGCACGCTTAAAAACCATTCAACGAAAAATCCATCAGGAATTGTTGAGCAAGATCCCCGCACATCCAGACTCCCATGGTTTTGTCAAAGGCCGCTCGATTGTCAGCTACACAAGCGCCCATCTCGATAAGCAATGGATTTTGCGCCTGGACCTAGAACACTTTTTCCCGAGCATATCTTACCCGAGAATCTTCACTATTTTTTCCAGCCTGGGTTATCGTAAGCCCATAGCAAGGCACCTTAGCCTGCTATGTACTAACCGCGTGCCTCGCAAAATTCTAGGTGATAAAATCACCGATTGGCGGTTTCGCAAAACAATGATGGCACCGCATTTGCCCCAGGGCGCCCCGACATCACCAGCCCTGGCCAACTTGGCCGCATTTAACCTCGATTGCCGCTTATCCGCATTGGCAAAACACATTGACAGCAGTTACAGTCGTTACGCCGATGACATGCTATTTTCCGGCAACAGTTACAGAAACCTCAATAGCTTGATTCCTTACATTGGCCATATTCTCGCGGAAGAAGGCTTCCACATGAACTACCGAAAAACACGGGTGATGGGCGCAGGGCAACGGCAAATTGCTACTGGAATTGTTCTAAACAAACATCATAATTTACCAAGACAGGAATACGATCGGCTCAAAGCCATCTTGCATAATTGCGTTTGCAAAGGCGTTGAAAGCCAAAACAAAGGGCATCCCAATTTTTATGCTTTTCTAAAAGGGAAGCTGAATTATTTGTCAATGCTTAATCCCTCAAAGGCAAAAAAATTGGAGGCGATGTTCTTGCAGATTGACTGGAGTTCTCAATAACCTCCGCCTGGTTCGCCGACAAGTTAGCGTTATGGTGTAACCCGCCGAGTCTGAATTTACCACGAAGCGCACGAAGACCTCGAAGTGTTACGTCACGCGAAGCGTGGGAATGGAAGGTAATTCATGCTAAGCGGTATAAAATTTTTCGCCCCGGTCAAAATGAAACTTATGGAGGGGTTTCTTAACTCACACTTCGCAGTACAAGGCGTTTCACTGTGCTCACATGGTTGGTTTTGAAGGTTTTAGCCGGTTTTATCCTTTTCGTTTTGAGAGAGATCGATGAATTTGAAATAGCGGAAATATTTAGGATAGCGCCCGGCAAGATAATAAATATAGTCTCGCGTCCGCGGCGAGGTTTTTATTAGCAGAGATAACCCTACTATCATTAAAGGCAAGCCGATAGGGATTGGTAGCGGGAACGACATAATGCCGCCAACTACCGATAGCCCGCCAAGAAAAAACAAAATTGTATTCCACATCGCACTTTATCCGGAGTATCGCTT
>JASFLF010000148.1:0-7476 GCA_050118235.1 Gammaproteobacteria bacterium
GCCGCTCGGCCAATTTGATCAACACCACTCGCAAGTCTTCGGCTACGGCGAGCAACAACTTGCGTACACTCTCCATTTGTTTTTTATCATGGGCCAAGTCGCTGTGTTGAAGCTGGTAGGCATCCACAATACGCATTTTGTCTATGCCTTGAACCAGCCCGGCGATGTTTTCGCCGAAATTCTCCAACACCTCCTCAGGTGACAGTACTTCCACCACTAGCAGCCCATGTATCATCACCGCCAATAACGTATCAGTGTGCATGCCCAGATCGGCGAGTATCTCGGCTACCATCAAACAGCGATGCAATTCGGACTCGCCAAACAAATGCTGCTGGTGTTCCACTACGCCATCCATCAGCGCGTAAACACTGCGAAGTTTTTCCAAATCCTGATCAGTACGGTGCGCCCGGATATGCTGTAACCAGGAATCGAAATCGAATCCTTCCAAAGTGATGTCGCGTTTTTGGCGCTTATTGACGGTAACCAATGAGGATAATCCGAGAAAAGTAGAGAAAGTAAGTGTAGATCTTAAGTGGCATCAAAGCCCATGCCACAAAAAGCCATTTCGTTTAATATAGTGGTATTGTACTGGTACACAATACTAGGCAGCTGATGGATGGAAAACACGGTTGGCAACTTACCAACCGTGGGGCAGTTTTTCGTTAATAGTGATGCTTTTACTTTCAATGGTGATATACCCACCCACCGACAAGTCTTTGAGAATCCGGCTAACCATTTCCCGGGAGGCACCCACCATACTGGCGATATCCCGCTGAGTCAGTTTTTGGTTGATTACTTGAACGCCATTTTGATCTTCAGACATTTCCAGCAAAGTGCGGGCAACACGGCCATAAACATCCATTAGAGCGAGACTTTTCACGTTTTCGGTAAGATAGCGCAGCCGGGCCGACAATCCCCTGATGACTTGCAACGCAATCTCAGGATTGCTTTTCAAGCACTCATCAAATGCGTTTTTCGACAACACGGCAAACCGGCAGTCTTCCAAGGTCATGACCGACGCGGAACGGGGGGACTCATCCAACAGCGCCAATTCCCCGAAATAATCCCCTTCTTTGAGAATATTGATGATGATTTCCTTGCCTTCGTCATCACTCAGGTAGACTTTCACTTTACCGGACAACACCACATACATGGAATCGGAGTTATCGCCTTCCGAAATAATGACTGTGTTGCGAGGAAATGAGCGGACTGTGGCCAGATTGGAAATTTGTTTCAAATCCGCCTCAGGCAAACCTTCAAACAATGAAACTTTATTCAGTGCGATCTTCCCATCCATGCAATACCCCTCATTTATATCTAATAGTTAATTTTCGGAAATGGTTTTCATTATAGAGGATTCTTAAGGTCTTTATTAACAAAATTTTTACACCGCTGCACCTACCCTAGGGTAAACCCTAGTAGTTGTTATTTCTAAATATTGACCATTATTATTACTGTTTCGGATATACGATCACAGGTTTATCAGAAAGTGCCAAAATATGAACCTGTGCGTCGATTTTTGCAGGCATTGGCCTGGTATATCCTTCTTCTTTCAAGAATGCATGCCAATTACGAACTAATCTACAGGCTTTGAATCAGACATTAAAGTGATATAGTCGCACCCAATCACAAAATGGTCTTTTTATGAGGTAAAAGTTTATTTAAACAATGAATCGCTCTTCAAAAACAAAAAATATTGTTGTCCCCATACTGATTCTCTTATTCGCCTCCGGAATATTTGTCGGATTTGTAAAATCCAAGCCAGAAATCAGCCCCTTAGCCATCGATGAAAAAGTCTGGGGTGTGGAGGTAATGACGGTCAATCCACAACGCTTGGCGCCGCAAATCACCTTATATGGCAAAGTCGAAACGCCGCGACACAGTCAACTGACAGCAGCCATTACCGCCGATGTGATTAACGTGAGAGTGAAAAACGGTGACCTCGTCCACCAAGGCCAAGTGCTGGTGGAATTGGACAACAGCGATAATGCCTTGTTGTTAAGACAGCGCGAAGCCGAATTAGCGGAGATCAAAGCGCTGATCAAAAGCGAAAACGCCCGTTTCGAAAACGACAAAAACGCCCTGCAACACGATAAACAGTTACTGGAGCTGGCCCGGCAGGAATACCAGCGAGCGCAGTCTTTGGAGCGCAATAAACTCTCGACCCAGGCCAACATAGACGCGGCCAATCAAGCCGTGTTAAAACAACGCTTGGCACTGGAAGCCAGGGAATTGGCGGTTGCGGACCATAGCGCCCGGTTGGCACAACTGCAAGCGAGGTTATCCAAGGCTCAAGCCCTGCGGGATTTGAGCAAATTGGACATTGAACGCGGCAAAATCACCGCCCCCTACGCGGGAAAAATCACCGCTGTGAAAGTGGCCCAAGGCGACCGGGCCAGAGCCGGTAATGCCTTAATCGAGCTGTACGATTACAACGCACTGGAAATCAGGGCACAAATCCCTATTCAATATTTAAACGATGTACAGCAATCCATCATGGATTCCAGTATTGAAAGCGCTAATGCCCAAGCCTACACCCTGTTTAACAACCACAAAATCGCTTTGCAGTTGGACCGCTTGGCCGGCGAGATCAGTCAAGGCAGTGGTGGCCAGGATTGTTTTTTTACCATCGAAGCCGAGTCGAAAAACTTACCCTTGGGCAGAACTCTGGAAATAAAATTATCCTTACTTCCCGTAGACAATGCGATCGCGGTGCCCCGCTCAGCGGTTTACGGCAGCAATCGGTTATACCGGTATGAAGATGGCCGCATGGTCAGTCATACCGTGCGACGATTGGGGGAATATCACGACAACCACCAAAACCTGTTGTTGATCAAAGACCCGAGCCTCAGCCAAGGCCAGCAAATCGTAGTCACACAATTGCCCAATGCCATCGAGGGTCTAAAAGTAAAAATCCTGGAAACCAGCTTATAACCGCCCTCTAACACTTCATGAAACAGGGATTTATTGCACTTTTTTGCCGCCACCGGGTCGCCGCCAATTTGCTGATGATCATTATGATCATGTTTGGCGCTTGGGCGCTAAGCAAATTGAATACTCAATTTTTTCCCACTTTCGAACTGGATGTGATTACTGTCAGAGTGGTGTGGAGCGGCGCCAGCGCCGAAGACGTGGAAACGGCGATTACTGCACCCCTAGAGCAAGAACTCAGGGGTTTGGATCACTTACATAAAATCACCTCCACTTCGGCAACAGGGGTCTCTTCCATCACCCTGGAATACCAGGAAGGCACCAACATGGATTCGGCCCTGGAGAAAGTCAACAGTGTGGTGGGCCGCACCCGTCAACTGCCGGGCGACGCCGAAGATCCTATCATTACCCGCATCGTTCGCTATGAAGGCATCGCTAAAATCCTGCTAAGCGGAGCCGGTAACTTAACGCAAATGCGCTACTTAGCACAACAAATCAAGGATGATTTGATCGCGCGCGGAATATCTAAAGTGGACATCACCGGATTACCCGAAGAGGAAGTGGCCATTCAAGTGCCTACACAAAGGCTATATGAGCTTGGATTAACTCTGGAAGATATTGCGCAGCGCATCCGTCAGCAAAGCAAAGACATTCCTTCAGGTTCTGTGGGTCGAAACGATATCGCCCGCCAACTAAGAGCCTTGAACCAAAAACGCTCGGTTATCGAATTTGAGAGCTTGCCCGTCATTAGCGACGATTCCGGCCGGCTGCTGAATTTAGGCGATATTGCCCATATAGAACGGCGCGCCAAAGACAACGAAGTGCAACTCAGCTACAACGGCAAGCCCGCCATTGAGTTGTCTTTGTCCCGCGCTGAAAACATGGACGCGCTCAAATCCGCTCGGATACTGGATGAATGGTTGAGCGAGAACCGCTCATCCCTGCCGGCGGGAGTCTCCCTACATGTATTCGATCAACGCTGGGTGAGCATCAAAGAGCGGATTTCGCTGCTCCTGACCAACGGTGGCGGTGGTCTGATTCTGGTCGTCGGTATATTGTTGCTGTTTTTGAACCGACGGGTGGCGTTTTGGGTAACCATGGGTATTCCCGTGTCCTTTATGGCCGCGCTGGCCGTGTTGTATGTCTTCGGCGGCAGCATAAATATGATCAGTTTGTTCGGGCTCATCATGGCATTGGGGATTATTGTGGATGATGCCATCGTCGTCGGTGAAGACGCGCTCACCCACCTTCAAATGGGTGAGCCGCCGATAAAAGCCGCCGAAGGCGGCGCCTTAAGAATGTTGGCTCCAGTGGTTTCCTCGTCTTTGACCACCATCGCCGCTTTCTTACCGCTGATGTTGGTGAGCGGCATCGTCGGCAATATTATGTTCGACATTCCTTTAGTGGTGATTTGCGTCATTATCGCTTCATTAATTGAATGCTTCTTGATATTACCGGGACATTTGCGCCACGCCTTCGGCAATATGCAAAAACGCCAGGAATACACCCAAAGCAATACTCGGGCATATCTGGACCGGTATTTCAACCATTTTAAAGACTACGTATTCCGGCCCATAGTGACACGCGCTATCGACAACCGAGCCATCACCATCGCTTCCGCATTGGCGGTACTAATCGTGGTAGCGGGCTTGATCGCCGGTGGACGCCTAGGCTTTACCTTCTTCCCCAATATCGAAGGCCGTTCCTTGTTCGCCACGATATCGTTTACCGCCGGCAGTCCACCTGAAAAAATAGATGCTTTTTTGAACCATTTGGAACAAACCTTATATGAAACCGAAAAAGAGTTTGGCAAAAAATTAATCGACACGGCCATCGTTCGACACGGCCTGGGGCAATCCGCCGGCGGCATGAATGTACGCCAAGGCAATCAACACGGCTCTATTCTGGTGGAAATGATCTCCAGCGAAGACCGCGATGTGCGCAACTCGGAATTTATGAGCGCCTGGGAGAAAAAAGTCATCGTTCCGGCGGGTGTGGAGTCGTTTACCATCTCCGAACGACGCGCCGGGCATCCCGGCCGAGATATCGATATCCGGCTTACCGGCGACGACGCCTTTAAACTCAAAGCCGCGGCCACCGAAATTGCCGAAGCGCTGAAAACCATGCCCGGTGTCAGCGCCATTGAGGACGATTTGCCCTGGGGACAAGAACAGTTCATCTTTAGTCTCACCCCCACCGGTAAAGCACTGGGCTTGAACGTGGACATCATCGGCCGGCAATTGCGGGCCGCCTTTGACGGTTTTTTAGTGCAGCTTTTTCAAGACCGTCAGGATGAAATCGAAGTACGGGTGATGTTTCCCGATGCGGAACGCCACAATCTTGCGCAACTGGATTCGCTCATGATTATCCTGCCCAACGGTGATACTACGCCGCTATCGAGCGTGGTTTCCATTAGCACCCGCAAAGGTTTTGAAGTGCTGCGTCATCGCGAAGGACAGCTGGCCGTAGCCGTGTCCGCCGACGTGGACCGCTCGGTCAATAACAACAACGCCATAAGAGCCAATATCCGCGAAAACTTCGCGCAGCGCTTGGCCTCACAATATGGTGCAACGATGGCGTTTCAGGGTCGGGCTGAAGACCAGGCGTCCACCATCAGCGACCTTAAACGCGGCGCAGTATTTGCGTTGGCATTCATTTATATCGTATTGGCGTGGGTATTTTCATCATATAGTAAACCGCTGATTGTCATGGCGGTGATTCCCTTCGGGCTGGTGGGCGCCATTATCGGTCACTGGGTCATGGGTATCGAACTGACGATATTGTCCTTGTTTGGATTTTTCGGCCTGTCCGGCATTGTAGTCAATGACTCCATTATTCTAGTGACGTTTTACCAGAAACTCCGCGCATCAGGCATGGAAGTCAATAGCGCTATCGCCGAAGCGGCTTGCCAAAGGCTGCGCGCCGTATTGCTAACCTCTCTGACCACCATTGCCGGACTAACACCGTTGTTGTTTGAGACATCATTACAAGCCCAATTTCTCATCCCCATGGCGGTGACCATTTGTTTTGGCTTGGCCTTCTCTACACTGCTGGTGTTGTTGGTGATGCCGGCCTTTTTATCGGTTCTGGAAAGTCTGCGCGCAAGGGTCAAGCTGCAAGCCGCTAGTGCTTCAGAGGGCAATTAATTCATAAATAGTTCTCATTTTGCAGGGTGGATGGACGAGTTAGATCTATTGTCTGTAAAGAACAATGTTTTTTGATCTAAAATCCTTCGTGCTCTTCTTGAGCTTCGTGGTAAATATAATAAGTTCGATCTACCCAGGATGGATGGGTGAGATAAATTATCTGTACTGAACGATGCTCATAACCTAAAACCCTTCAGGTTCTTCGTGGCTTCGTGGTTAATATTAGGCAGGAAACTGCAGCCAAAACGCCTACACGCACTGTAAGCTGGTTAAAACGAACGCGACACCACCCGCGGCGCAAAACACGCTTTGGACACTTTACTGCAATTGCGACCGGAGTTTTTAGCTTCATACAACGCCCGGTCGGCCAGATCGATGAGTTCTTCCGGTGAATTGCTTTCGTTAATAATTTTACTGGCAATGCCTATACTCACCGTGATGTACTCAGAGACATCCGAGTGGATATGGGCGATGCGTAATCTCATTATTGCTTGGTGCAGATGTTGGGCTAAGTTTAATGCGCCATCGATTTCGGTATTGGGCAGAACGATGGCGAACTCTTCACCACCGTAGCGGGAGACTAAATCCGCCGGTCGTTGCACGGCGCGTTGCAGGGCTTTGGCAACGGCGCTAATGACGTCGTCGCCGCGAAGATGGCCATGATTGTCGTTGTATAGCTTGAAAAAATCGATGTCTATGAGCAACAAAGACAAAGGCGTTTTTTCCCGGGCCGAACGCAAACACTCTTTGAAGAAAAATTCATTAAAACGCCTGCGGTTGGCAATGCCCGTCAACGCATCCAAACAAGTGAGTTTTTGCAACTCTTCGTTATTGATTTCCAGTTGTCGCTGCAAACGGCCCAATTCGTCAAAAGCTTCATCGCGTTCGCATTGCGTGAGGTAGCTCTTGGAATGTGCTCTGATGCGGGCGACTAATTCAATTTTGTCCGGCAATTTCACCAAATAGTCATTGGCGCCGTGTTCAAAAGCCAAACTTTTATCGCGCGGATCATCCTTAGTGGATAAGATGATCACCGGGATGTTTTTGGTCTGCCGATGCTGTCGATATCGCTGCAACAAGGTATAACCATCCACATCCGGCATGATTAAATCCTGCAAGATAATAGTAGGTTTGAGTCGAGCGGCACTTTCCACCGCGTTGAGGGAGTTGTCGCAATAGTGAAAACGGATATCAATTTGATCGGCCAGCATGCGCCGGATCCCTTCGGCGACCATTTGCTGATCGTCCACCAACAACACCACCGGTGTTTGCTTAGCACTTGGCTGCGTAGACATCGATATCGTTACACTCCCCGTGAGCGGCGAATTTTACATCGTTTCGCCTTCTCTAATGCTGATTCGCACAACACATCCGCGATTTTTTGGATGGGTAATACCTC
>JASFLF010000149.1:0-7461 GCA_050118235.1 Gammaproteobacteria bacterium
TTCCCCCTTGCAAACCAACGGTGTGACAGGCAGCGCCGCCATTGCCTTAAACAAACGCAGACTTTTGGCGCCCGGCCCATACACGAGGGAAGGCATCAAGATGGTCCAATCCAGATCGAGACTGCTCAGAAAATCATCCGCGGCTTTTTTACTTAAATGATATTGGCTGAACGCCGTGTCATCGGCGCCCAATGCGGATATTTGAATGACTTTGCTAACGTGGCTGATTTCACTGGCTTTGAACAATGCACACGGCGTGTGAGTGTGTAAGGCGTCAAAAGTGTTTGTGCCGCGTTGCTGGATAATTCCAACGGCATTAATCACTACATCGATGTTGGTTAGCCGCGGCAACCAAACGCTGATGTCGTTATCTTTTGCAAAGTCGCATTGGATTACCTGCGCTTGCGGATAATAGTGTTGTACTTGGGCGGTATCGCGTACACAGGCTGTGACTTGATGACCATGGTCGAGGCAAGCCTTGAGTAAATGTTGGCCGATAAAACCGCTGGCACCGGTAATGAGAATATTCATGCGGGTCGCTCGTTGCTATCGGCGGTAGTATCGGTGTTAGTGGCAGGGAGGGGGGCTTTTTTACCGTTGATAAAACTCCAAATGACTTGTCCCATCAAAACCAGCCCTATGAATTCACCGAGTAAGGATCGAAAAAGAGTGTCTTTGAAAATGATCAGAGTACTAGGAGCGTTTGATTCGCCGGTGTGAGTAAAGAAGATAACCAACATCAACGGCGATACGATCAGCATGATATCGGTGAAGCGGACCCAAAATAGGGAGCGAGTTTTCGTTCCGCAGAAATCACACAGTATTTCTATGAGCAAAGGATTTAACACAAACACCACGGCACCACTAATGCTCAGACAAGTTAGTATTTCAATGGCAAAAATAAAATAGTCATTCATAGCGTACTCCTTTTTATGGTGTCAGTAATTTCTGTAAAGACAGAAATTCTTAGGCAAAAAAATATTTAGTTCTTGCTGATAAGATTTTGCACTTTTGCGCCGAGTTTCATGATTTTCACCAGTGTGGGTTGGGGCAGTTTTTTCATCTGTTCATACCATCCCGTCAGCAATTCCATAAATTCCAGAGTATTGTGAATCCGCGCCTTCACTTCATCGCTGGTTTTATTGTCTTGTTCGCTTTCCAATACGCATTCGCGCAACATGGTCAGGGTTGGATCGATCTCGCGTTTTTTACGTTCTTCGATTATTACCAGAAAAATGTCCCATAACTCTTTTTGCGATTGGAAATGGTCCCGGCGGTCACCTAATACATGGGTGATTTTAACCAGCCCCCACGATTGCAATTCTTTTAAACTGGTGCTGACGTTGGAGCGCGCGACGCCTAAGGTATCCGCAATCTCCTCCGCATTAAGGGGGGCGCTGGATAAATAGAGCAGGGCGTGGATTTGCGCCACTGTGCGATTTACTCCCCAGCGGGTACCCATTTCACCCCAGTGGAGAATGTATTTTTGCATGACGGGTGTCAGTTTCATTGTGGCTCTTCTGTAATTTCAGTTATTACAGAAATAGCAGAATGGTTGGTTAGTGTCAATCTTCCCGTTAATAACAGAGTGAAGAAATTTTTCCTTCGTGCCACTTGTGTGGGTTAGGAAATACGTCTATATTCGGCTAGCAATATATATCGTTATCCATATATAACCTCTAAGTAACATGATCGGAGTTATTAAGTGATTGAACCTAATGTATTTTTTTCTGCTTTGTCCAACGATGTCCGGTTGCGTTGCTTGATGTTGCTCACGGCAGAAGAAGAACTCTGTGTGTGCGAATTCACGCACGCCCTGGGTCTGGCGCAACCGGCGATATCAAGACATCTTGCGCTGCTGCGTGAACCCGGAATCGTGCTCGACCGGCGCGAAGGCTTGTGGATTCACTATCGCTTGCATCCCGATTTACCGCAGTGGGCGATGGACGTGTTGCAGGCGACCGCAACAGGTATTGTTGGGCAATCGCCGTTTCAAGACGATCTTAAAGTGTTGGCGGATATGCCCAACAGACCAGGAGCGCCGCGTTGCGCATGAACAATCTAAAAAATGTGGGGTAAGCGTATGGCAATACGAGTGGGTATCAATGGATTTGGTCGCATGGGCCGATTGGGTTTACGGGCGGCATGGGGATGTGAGGAACTGGAGTTTGTGCACGTCAATGAAATCGCCGGCGATGCGGCGTGTTCGGCGCATTTATTAAAGTATGACTCGGTGCACGGCCGTTGGGATCACGAGGTTAGCGCCGATAGCGACTTAATCCGCATCGATGAACATACCATGACATACAGCTCATTGTGGCAACCCGCTGAAGTGGATTGGGCCGGCGCCAAAGTGGATATGGTGATAGAAGCCAGCGGTCAATTCCGCACCCCGGAATCCTTGCAAGCCTATTTCGATCAAGGCGTTAAAAAAGTTGTGGTGGCTGCGCCGGTTAAAGGCGCATTAAATATCGTCATGGGTGTCAATGACCAATTATATGATCCTGCCACTCATGACCTCGTTACCGCGGCATCCTGCACAACCAATTGCTTGGCTCCGGTGGTGAAAGTGTTAAATGAAAATATCGGCATCGTGCACGGCACCATGACCACTATTCACGACGTAACCAATACCCAAAACGTTATCGACAAAGGGCATAAGGATTTGCGTCGTGCCCGCGCCAGTAGTTTATCGTTGATCCCGACCTCCACGGGCTCTGCCAAAGCCATTACCGACATCTTTCCGGAACTCAAAGGCAAGCTGAACGGCCTGGCAGTACGCATACCGCTGCTCAATGCTTCGTTGACAGATTTGGTGTGTGAAGTGCCGCGAGCCACCACGGCCGAAGAGGTCAATGGCTTTTTCGCCCATGCGGCGCAAAACGAACTCAAGGGTATTTTGGGTTTTGAAAGCTTACCCCTAGTATCAGTGGATTTTAAAGATGATATACGCTCTGGTATCGTGGACGGTCCTTCGACCATGGTGATTGATGATACTCAAGTGAAAGTACTCATTTGGTACGACAACGAAGTGGGTTACGCCAACCGCATGATGGAGCTGGCTCGTAAGGTAGCCCGCGCCTTGGAATAGTCGAAAACGATATGAACGACACGGTCACAGGACTTCGCAACTATCTCGTCGTCACCGGCGGCTATTGGGGATTTACCGTCACCGACGGCGCCATACGTATGCTGGTGGTGCTGTATTTCCATCAGCTGGGTTACAGTCCGTTTGAAGTGGCCATGTTGTTTTTGTTCTATGAATTTTTCGGCGTGGTAACCAATTTAGTGGGCGGCTGGATTGGCTCGCGGCTGGGTCTGAATTTAACCATGCATGTAGGCATGGGATTGCAGGTGGTTGCCTTGGCCATGTTAACCGTACCAGACGCGTGGTTGAGTGTTGGCTATGTCATGTTTGCCCAGGCGTTGTCGGGCATTGCCAAAGACCTCAATAAAATGAGCGCCAAAGCCAGTGTAAAATTGATGCTACCGCAAGGCGCAAATGCCCAGTCGCGATTGTTCAAATGGGTTGCCGTGCTAACCGGGTCGAAGAACGCGTTAAAAGGCGTGGGCTTTTTCGTGGGCGCAGCATTGTTATCGGTAGCGGGATTTCGCAATGCATTGTTCATTCTCGCCGGTGGCCTACTGCTTGTGCTCGTGATTACGGTTGCTCTGCTGCCACGCGATCTTGGCAAATCCAAAGCCAAAGCCAAATTCACACAGATATTTGCCAAGACGGCGGAAATTAACTGGCTGTCCGCGGCGCGGTTTTTTCTGTTTGGTTCCCGAGACGTCTGGTTCGTCGTAGGACTGCCGGTGTACCTATATGACATATTGGGTTGGGAATTTATGCTAGTGGGGGGATTTCTTGCCCTATGGGTCATCGGTTATGGGTTTGTGCAAGCTTCTGCCCCTAAGTTGATACGCAAAAGCCATCATGAATTAGGCCCCGATGGTGCTACCGCCCGGTTTTGGGCGTTTGTGCTTGCGGCAATACCCGGCGGCATAGCGCTAGTGTTGATGTATGGTGCCGATCCGGCATTGTCGCTTATTATTGGCTTGGCATTGTTCGGCGTGGTGTTCGCCATCAATTCGGCAGTGCATTCATATCTTATTCTCGCGTATTCCGACGACGATAAAGTGGCTTTAAACGTGGGTTTTTATTACATGGCTAACGCTGGTGGACGTTTGCTCGGGACTGTATTGTCCGGATGGGTTTACCAGGTCTGGGGATTAACGGGATGTTTGTGGTGGTCCGTGGCGTTTGTGTTGGCGGCGGCACTACTGTCATTCGCGTTGCCGGCGCATTCGCGCACTCAAGCCATTCGTGGGAAAATCTAACGGTTGCATTGTTGGTTTCAAAGTTTTATCAATCATCAAATGGAGAGAGTCATGGTGGGTAAACAGAATAATGTATTGTTTTTGTGTACCGGCAATTCGGCACGGAGTATTTTTGCGGAGGCATTGATAAATTTCTGGGGGCAGGGAAAGTTCCAGGGTTTTAGTGCAGGCAGTCACCCTCAAAGTGATGTTCATCCTGCGGCGTTGGAATTACTCAGTAGGCTTAATTTTCCTGTGGAAGGATTACATAGTAAAAGTTGGAGTGGTTTTACAAACTCTGATGCGCCGCAACTGGATTTTGTATTTACCGTTTGTGACAGAGCCGCGGCTGAACAATGCCCGGTGTGGCCTGGTCAGCCCATGACGGCACACTGGGGAGTGCCCGATCCGGTGGAAGTAGAGGGCGATGAACAAGAAAAGCTGATGGCGTTTCGCCAGGCATTTAGGGAATTGGAAAACCGTATCAAGATCTTTGTCAGCTTGCCATTGGACTCGCTGGATTCGCTGAAGTTACAACAAACGTTGAATGACATTGGTAAAACTCGTATTAGCGAGTCAGATGCCGCGCCAATCGCCTAGTATACTACCTGTAGGACTAAGATATGACAGCGCAATGCGAAGTAAGCGTAAAAAAGTCTGTTGGCGCTAAAATGACCGTATTTGAACGCTATCTCAGCGTTTGGGTAGCGTTGTGCATTGTTGCCGGCATAACCCTTGGGCATTTTTTCACCGCGCCTTTTCAAGCCATTGGGGGGATGGATGTCGCCAAGGTTAACCTGCCGGTAGCGGGTTTGATTTGGTTAATGATCATCCCCATGTTGCTCAAAATCGATTTCGGTGCGCTGCATCATGTTAAAGAGCACTGGCGTGGTGTAGGGGTCACTTTGTTTGTCAATTGGGCCGTTAAACCATTTTCCATGGCGGCGTTGGCCTGGTTGTTTGTCTACGGATTATTTAGTGACTGGCTTCCTGCCGCGCAGCTGGACAGTTATGTCGCTGGACTGATTATCCTAGCCGCCGCACCTTGTACAGCCATGGTCTTTGTATGGAGCAATTTGTCCAGTGGTGAACCTCATTTCACCCTGACGCAGGTGGCGCTTAACGACACCATCATGATTTTCGCGTTTGCACCGATTGTTGGTTTGTTGTTGGGTATTTCCGCCATCAGCGTGCCTTGGGACACACTGTTTTTGTCCGTGGTATTGTATATAGTGCTTCCCGTGGCGTTCGCCCAATGGTGGCGCAAGCGATTGCTGCGTCGCGGCGAAGCTGCGCTAGCCGATGTACTCAACCGTCTGCAGCCTGTGTCTATCATCGCGCTATTGGCAACGCTGGTGCTGTTGTTTGGATTCCAAGGTGAGCAAATTCTTGCCCAACCGTTGATTATAGCGTTGCTCGCCGTGCCCATTTTGATACAAGTCTATTTTAATTCCGGCCTCGCTTATTTATTGAACCGCAGATTTAAAGTTGCGCATTGTGTCGCTGCGCCATCGGCATTGATTGGAGCCAGCAACTTTTTCGAACTGGCGGTTGCCGCAGCCATTTCCTTGTTTGGTTTTCAATCCGGCGCGGCCCTGGCTACCGTAGTGGGTGTGTTGGTGGAAGTGCCGGTGATGTTGTCCGTGGTGAAAATTGTCAACGCCACTCGGTATTGGTACGAGCGAGGATTGGATAAATCATAAGCCTGGCGCAAGGCGATGTGATTCATTCATATGATTTTAGGATTATTGTTCCACATTTTGAATCAATTGATCCAACTCTTGAAATAGCGCGTCAAGATCTAGATCGAGGAAATCGTGATGGCTGGTTTTTAAATCTCTTTCGATTTTTTGAATCATGGATCTAATTTTTGGTAAGTCGCAATAACTTAACGCACCATGCAGTTTATGCACATGCTGGTACATGGAGTCGAAGTTTTTTTGTTGGTGCGATTCATTAATGGCCTGCTTGAACGCGGGCAGTTCCTTGACCAGTAGGCGCATGATTTCGTCGGCCAGTTTACTGTCTTTGCTTGGTTCGGCACTTTTTGTAGTCGCAGTGGTATCCCGGGTTTTAACGGATTTGGGCTGTGTGGACGAAAGTGGCAGCAATTCCGCGGCTACGGCATTGGTCGGTTCTTTGTCGGTCAGATACAGAATTTTGTTTATCAGTAATTCTTCATTTACCGGCTTGATTAGCACATCGTTCATCCCGGCCTCGATAAAGGCCAATTGATCTTCCGATAAGGCGTCGGCGGTCAAGGCAACGATGGGTATGGGCTTTTCGGTTGTCTGATTGGCGCGAATTTGTTTGGTGGCTTCGACTCCGTTGGTCTCCGGCATATGGATATCCATCAATACGATGTCAAATGGTTGCGACGAGCATTGGGCGATGGCCTCGTTGCCATTGCTTGCAAGGGTAACGTTGGCACCTTGTTGCAATAAAATACTCTTAACTAATTTGGCATTGATCTCGTTGTCTTCGGCGACCAATATGTTCATGCCGTTGAGTTTGGTACTGGCTTTGAAATCCTCTTCTATTTGCTCTTTTCGAGTACTGTCATCCTTGTGGGGCACAGACTGGATAAGACGCTGATAATCGTAAATAGCGCTGCTCGGTATCAACAAAGAGCGTAAATTGTAGTGTAGTTCGGGCGCCTTTATCGGTTTTGACAATACCGCATTTACCCCTAAGACGGTAAATTGCGCCATAACGTCGCTGTCCGCGCTATTGATTAAACACACCAAATGAGTTTTTGTTAGTTCGCGAATGTGTTCGTATATATGGGCGAAGTGGTTTTTCTCCATTTGCTGGTAAGATAATCCCATGACGATAAAGTCGTATGGGGCATTCTGTTCAGCTATTTTTGTCTTTTTATACACATCCTCTATGGAGGTGGTGGTATCGAAGAAGATTTCCCAGTCATCAAACAAGTGGGTTAATGCCAACAGTGTGGCATCATTGGAATCGTACAACAAAGCATTGTAACCCGCCAGGGAAGGCAGGTTTAGCTGTCGCTTATCCAAAGCTACGGAAGAATGGAGTTTGATCGGTTCGTGCAGAAACGTGAACCAGAAGGTGGAGCCCTTGTTCGGTTCGCTTTGCAGGCCGATTTCGCCTTGCATCAGTTCCGCCAGCGAT
>JASFLF010000150.1:0-7437 GCA_050118235.1 Gammaproteobacteria bacterium
TGCTGGTATAGAAGCACAAAGCCATCATCAGGTCGCAGAAGCCCGGGACACCACAGCAATGTGGGATACACAGATGAAGCTGTTGCCGAGTCGGATATTGGCGTGCCGGCCAATACTACGCAATTTGTAATATTTTGCTTATCGATAACAACAGCTTCTTTCTCACCACCGGCTGTTATCAGTTGCCATTGGTCTTTCAAAACCAAAAACTCGTTTTCCGGTAATTCCGCTATGCGCTGTATTTGCTCCAGAGGCAATATATTCATTGGAGGAAAACCGTTGTGTTGTTGATACAACGCGCGCAAATCTTGCGGGAAGCTTATACCCAAGCGCGTTTCGGTGTCGGATATCTCTGTGTCGAGAGCACTTTCGGGCCATTCCGGCCAGTGGGTGAGCAGTCTTATAAGTAGCGAGGGACGTTCAAATTGACCGAGCAAGTCTGCCATTTCAGTGCCCGCCAACGATTTGTATTTTGCATCTCTTGATTCTTCATATCGAATTTGCTGCTGTTGTGCCCACTTGTCCGCAACCCAGCGCGATTCCAGCCAAGCCCGTATAGATATATACGCTTGCGGCGATTCATTATAAAAATCAATGAATCGATGTCCCGGGATCGCCGGTGGCTCCTCGGTGTCAAGGAATAGCAGGCTTTCTCCCCCGTCCGCCGCGCCCACGTAAATCCAGCGCTTGGCCCGTTGCTGCATAATTTCATGGTATTGATTGTTTTCGAGTTCGCCGGAATTCACTCCCAATTTCCCGTTGTATAGAAAATTGTCCAATGGTAAATCAGCGACATCGGCGGCTCGCTTCCAGTCAGCCAACGGCGCCAGCCCTAACTCAGGCACTCCGTCGGCAATACGATATATGGCTTTTATGTCTTCTGTAAGCCTGGCGCCCAGCCGTGCCTGTGTATCAACAAAGGCAATATCGCTGGCAGGCGTTGGCAATGGCTCGTCGCCCCGGCGACCACGAACCTCATGCAACAACATCTGCAGACTCGCGGAGCGCGCTTGTTCGGCCAACACAGCGCGTTGACCGAGACGCTCTTGTATACGGGATGTGTATTCTTGTTGAAAAATGCCGGCATCCCAGTTGATCGTTGTCGCCAGCACCAGGACGGCCAGCGGCACCACTAGCAGAGCGCTATAGAGCACACCTATAACGCTACGTTGTGTTATTGACATGGGTTTAGTGTCAAGGGCTTGCAGCACATGCTCGGCTTGATTGATGCGTTGTTGAGTGTGCTTTGTGGGCCCGGCGATGTCTTCCAAACACTCGAAGACCCTTAAAAGCCGGACCGGGCGTTTGTGCTCAACGGGAGGGACGCCTTCGGACAACAACCGGCGCACCGCAACCGCGGTGCGCCCATAGGAGCGCACCAACAACAACTGAGTCCCGGCCAGGATCGCCAATATATACAATCCGACGGCCAGCGATACAAGAGCACCGGTTAGACACAACACGACTATGATGGCCGCCTGCAAATTAAGCCAGCGTGGCGGTAATAACGACTGAACCACATGCCCGCCGTCCAGGGGCAGCACAGGCAGTATATTTAAATAATTGATGATTAGAATCACCCATGCGGTGGTGCTGAGCCAGACCGCGGCATCCCCTTCCAGATTGAATACGAACATACAAACCACCAGCAGCCAACCCACAACAATACCGGGTAAGGGCCCCATCATACTCATCCAGGCTTTTTTTGCCGCCTCCGGGTTGGCGTCATAACCTATAGTCACGCCACCCACCAAAGGCAAAGCCATCATGTGCACACTGCGATAACCGAATGCGCGCATGGCCAGGTAGTGGCCTAGTTCATGGAATATGACCACGGCTAATAGAATCACGGCCAAGCGTAAATCCCACACAATCGCGCCTATCGTGACCGACAAAATTACACTGGCCGCGAACAAGCCCATTTGTGCGCCTTTGCTGGGTTCGGCATTTCTTATACGCTCTAATGTAGTCGCCAGGATAACCAGACGCGACGGAGGAATCGGCTTGGCTTCATCTTTTGGTTTTGGCCGGCGCATGATTTTCCATAGCATACGCAATGCAAAGACCAACCGAGGACGAAATAATCCACTACGGTCCCGCCACAAAGCACCTCGCTCCAACAACTTTTGACGCTGACCATTGAGCTCCTCTCCAGCTTGTTTGACTATGGCTTCCTTGGCTGTGGAATTCATATCCGTATCAATTCGAAATTTGGCACGGAATTTTTGATGCTGCTGCCACTGCTCGGATAACGTCTGGCCATCAATGGTTTGCGCAGGAGTCTCGGGTGTTGCAATACACTCGAAATAGGGATCGAAAGGTTGACTGGTCACCAAGGTACCGCCCAGCAACTTGGTCGTCCAGTAGCCCAACAGTCGATGGGGCATTTCGGGAGATACCGGTGGCATAAGCCAGGCTAGCGCTCCCTCCGTGCGGTGACGATAAACCGCGCATAATGGCTGATACCCCGCCTCTGCGGGATCACTGGTACGCAAAAGCCAAATGGGCCCTTCAAAACCGAGCGCGCTCAGTTCCTTATGTGCCGGTTCATAAAGATCACTCACCCCTTTGGGAGGCGCCGCCGCGATAATTCGGGCCGTTAACAATGGAAAACATCGAGCCAAAACATGCCGTAGCTGCAACAAAACAATCAGCATGACGACGGCCCCGGCAAGCGCCATTATTTCGAATCCAAACACGATCAATCCTTATATAAAGTGGGAACACCTCCACCCTGGAGGTGGCTTGGAATTACTGAATTATCGGCAAAGCGAGGAAATCCTTTTATCTTGGTCCACATTTCAATGTTTTGCCACCAACTGGCGGCAAAAACCTCTTGGGTGGCTGGAGCGAAAAGTCAGTTTTCGCGAACGCCCTCCACAGGGGGCGAAATTTAACAAAGTATTTTACTCGTTATGTGGTTTTACAGATACACCCAAACCCATATGTGCTTTTTCACACTCACTTTTTGTTGAACATCGTTCAGTAACGTGCTACTTTTTAATTAAACATCGTTCATTTATTGATGCATTTTATTGAACGACGTTCAATAAGCACTTTCTTCACCAGTATTTAGGCACTATTTCTACACATTAATTGAACACTGTTTACTATGGAGGTGTGTTATGAAGACCAAACCGATGATCAAGGCACTTTTTCTACTTATGGCTTTATTAAGCAGCGCTTGTACTACCACCTGGACACAAATGAATCAGAACAACAATCGCCAAGGCGTCTCCAGCAGCCTGGTTGACTATCTCTATCCTGATGGCGAAATCCCCGAACAACCCAGTGATGAACTTCCCACATTAAAAGTCCCGTTACGTATTGGACTGGCATTTGTACCGGGTTCAGATGCGGCGGGATTTAACGAAAGCAGGAAGCAACAACTCCTTGAAAAGGTAAAGTTACATTTCATGAAATACCCCTTCATAGACGAGATTCAAATAATACCGGAAACTTATCTCAGTGCCCGTCGGGGATTTACGACAGTAGGGCAGGTAGCGCGTCTCTATGGCGTCGATGTAATGGCATTGGTCTCTTATGACCAGGTGATACACACCGATGACACTAAAGCCTCGTTACTCTATTGGACCATTGTCGGCGCCTACTTCATCAAGGGCAGCCAGTTTGACACCGCCACCTTTGTCGATACCGCCGTGTTTGACGTCAGCACAAGAAAATTGCTGTTTCGCGCCCCAGGGGTTGACGACCTGGAAGCGACCGCGACGTTAATCAATAGTCCCGAGGCCTTGCGTGAGGCGCGAACGAAGAGCTTCGAAAATGCCGTCACTAATATGGTCACAAATCTGGACAAGGAAATGAGCGGCTTTAAAGATCGCATCAACAACAAGCAAGACAAAGTGGCCAATGTGAGTTACCGTGCCGACTACAACGGTGGAGGTGCCATGCTATGGTGCTTAGTACTGTTGTTTGTACCTATAGCCGCCCGGCGGATTCGCCAAAACGGAATTTTTCCGACCGTGGGGGGAGTGAAAATGTAATCTGTCAATATGCGGTAATACTCACCGCGCCGGTATTCACCACGAAGTGCGCATAGTACTCGAAGAGTTTTCTCGTTCCCATACTCGGCTCGGGAACGGGAAACCGAAACATACGTATTCCGCTCTGAGTTTGAGGGAGTTTGACGAAATTTGAGGAGGTCTTACAGCGAGCGCCATGCACAGCGCTCGCTGTAAAAATAATTTGGCTTTGCGCCACCATCTTTATGGGGACAATTAAATTGGGAATGAATTTGGGGGACAGCTATGAAAACTCTACTCCTCAGCGGCTTCATCATCCTTGGCTTCTTCTTTCTCGACTAGACTTAAACCGGAAGGGGCGCTCTTACCACCACCCTTGGATAAGCTGATTCGTAATTTTACATTGTTTTGGGAATCCGCATTGCGGATTGCTTCATCCAGGGTGATCTTGCCTTCTTGATACAGCTTAATTAAATGGCTATCAAACGTCTGCATTCCGGCGGCTTCCGATTTTTCCATGACATCCTTGATAGTGCCCACCTCTCCACGGTGGATTAATTCACGAATCCTGGGTGATCCCAATAATATTTCAATAGCCGCACAACGTTTACCATCTACTGTCGGTATTAAACGCTGCGATACAATGGCTTGGATATTGAGTGAGAGGTCGGTCAACAACTGATTGCGGCGTTCTTCGGGAAAGAAGTTGATAATCCGGTCCAGCGCTTGGTTGGCATTGTTGGCGTGTAAGGTTGAAATAGCCAGGTGGCCGGTTTCAGCAAATGCAATGGCGTGCTCCATGGTTTCGCGATCACGAATCTCCCCGATTAAAATCACATCCGGCGCTTGTCGTAAGGTATTTTTTAAGGCATCTTCAAAAGATTCCGTGTCCACACCCACTTCCCGTTGGCTGACAATACTTTTCTTGTGAGGATGCAGATACTCAACAGGATCTTCGATAGTAATGATGTGACCGAAGCTGTTTTGATTTCTATAGTCGATAAGCGCCGCCAGTGAAGTGGATTTACCCGAGCCGGTACCCCCCACGAACAAAATCAAGCCCCGCTTGAGCATGACAATTTTTTTCAAAATTTCCGGTAATCCCAAATCATCCGCATTGGGGATTTCCGTTTTAATATTGCGAATTACCAGCGCGGGGTGATTGCGTTGTTTGTAAATATTGACACGAAACCGCCCGATTCCGGGTTCAGAGATCGCCAGGTTCATTTCCGGCGAGTGTTCAAATTCCTTGATTTGCTCCTCATTCATCAGCTCATAAGCGATTTCTTTGACGCGCATAGAAGTCAAAGTGGCTTTTTCTATGGGGGTTAATTTGCCTTGAAATTTGGCACTTGGCGGTGCGGTAGGTATTAAATACAGGTCCGAACCGTCTTTGGTGGCGAGCAGTTTTAGATAGTCTCTTAGTTCCATAGTATTTGTCTTAAATTATATATATTCGAACAGGATCAACTAACACATTAACGTCTGCTCGGCTGATGACTTTAGGTACAAGTTACTTGAGTTGGAGGGTGTGGCTACGTTTGATTTGGCTGCATGTGCCTTTACTGGCGTTGCCGGTCAGGGCCGCACTCGCTAAATCGGCAACCGAATAATGTCCTGGTAAGAAATCTTAAAAGAATAAAAACAGTTGCGCGGATATGCGATTATCCGTAGCGCCGGCTATTTCATTGGCGGGGCTCGATGCTGGATATCCCACGGCTTCGACATTGCGCTTCTCGTAATTCACGATGACTTTGGTCGTTTCGGTAAAGAAATATTGGGCACCGAATGTCCATGTGTCAAATTTAAACTCATCGGTGGGTTGCAAGTTCGTGAGGCGATTATACCAATCATAGCGTACATCAAGCTCAATATCGGGCGTTACGCGATAGCCGAAATCCAGGTAACCACCATCACCTTTGCCTTCCGGTTCGGTGACAAATTGTGAGACCACCGCGCCGTTGTTGCTGACAGACCCAGGTACGGCACCACCTGTTGAGCCATTAAAAATCATACCATCGGCTTTGATATACTCCGCCCAAAGACGATATTTTCCGTCAAAATACGTGCCGCCAATTCCCGCTAAGGTACGGTCATAATCCCGTTCAGCCGCTTCCAGGGAGTTACCGCCAGCGGCAAGCGTTGCGGAATCGTATATTGTCCTTTTGCCGCTGGTTCGCCACGCGTACAATTTATACCCTTTGCGAAACGCCCTATGGCCGCCAAATATTTTTTCGGCAGATAGATAAACCGTATTATCCAAGCTGTCATTGCGATTGTCTTTATTTGCGCCGCCTTGCCCGACCAACACCGCGTAACTGTACTCCCAATCATCGCGCTTAAAAGAATCAAAGATCTGTATTCCAACATCGCGCGCGGCCACCGCGGTACTTCGAAACTGCGTTTGTGCGTCCCCATTACAATATCGCAAATAAAGGTCGTTGCTAGGCCCGGGAGGTGTTCCGACAAAACAATTGGCTTTACCATCGGTCCAGAAAGGTCGTTCGATCAATTGCTGATTGGCAATACTGGTGAGATTGATGTAGTTAAATGCAACTATACCCTGATAGACCTCTTCGCTCATAGGTACTTTCATCTGTCCCAGCCGGATTTTTGCACCTTTAATCTGAGTAAAAGTGACAGTGGCGTCAGTGAGCGTTACTTTTCCTGCACCACCACCCGGTTGGGTGATGCCATTGTTCCCATATTCCGCCAGCAAAAAATAGCTTATTTTGTCGTTCTCGGGAAGCGCGCCGCGCACGCCCACTCTGGCACGTTGAATTTGGAACACCTGGGAGCTGGATTGATCAGGCTGAATAACGTTAATCATTGCCTGCTGTCCTTGCCACGGGCCGACGGGCAGCGTGGTTCCCGATGTTTGAAAGTAAGTCGGCTGGACGAATCCCCAAACCAATGGATAAGGTGAATCAGTAACACCTTGCAACGTCAACCAATTAACCGCGCTTGCGTTACTTAGAAACAAGAGATTGAATACTGCGACTAATACAATAAACACACCCTTAACACAGTTCTCCATTGATTTTATCTCCACGGATCTATTTCCAATAGTTACGTATGACGTCATATTCCGAATCTTTGGCTTCTACAAAGGATGGAACATTGAATATTTTCAATATCATCTTGCCTTCGGGTCTCTTATCCCAGCTCAATATCGCTTGCTTGAATTTTTCCTTATCTTTCTCCGGCACCCTTTTATGCACCATATACACGGTGTGTGGCACGGAGTCGGACTGGTAAATCGCGTGCAGTTTCTTCTTTTTCAATTGAGTTTCATGCCAATGGTGCAGTACCGGTGTTGTTGTACTACATGCATCCGCTTTCCCAACGAGCACCATTTGAATACACGCAAAATGATTGTTTGTATATATCATTTTGATCGCGTTTTCCCCGTCCAAACCGGCTTTCATGAGCTCTTTTTGTATGACGATTGAGA
>JASFLF010000151.1:0-7399 GCA_050118235.1 Gammaproteobacteria bacterium
GCATTTTACTTTCCGCCGGTGTGGCGGGTGTCACCATGGCTACCGGTGACAAAGACTATGGGCAATGGGCTGTGGGCGCCGCCACCATCGGCAGCCAACTGATTGCCACCAGATACGGGCGTTCGGCAGAATTGGAGTCCGACTACTACGGCATGCATTACATGGCCAAAGCCGGCTACGATCCCACAGCGGCCATTAATTTACAGCAAACGTTTGTTCGATTATCCCAGGGCCGGGAATCCAATTGGCTGGAGGGTTTATTTGCCAGCCACCCACCGTCGCAGGAACGGGTGGAAGCCAACCGCAGAACGGCGAAAGAACTGAATCAACCGGGCAAACTGGGCGAACAGGAATATCGGCAGCATATTGCCCATCTCATCAAATCCAAACCCGCCTACGAGGCCATGGACCAAGCCAACAAAGCCCTTAAAGACAAAAATCCGGACCAGGCATTGGCGTTGATCGATAAAGCCATAAAAATCGAGCCGCAGGAAGCGCAATTTTATGCGGTTAAAGGCGACATTTTTGCGCAGAAAAACCAATGGGGCAAAGCCGAAAACTTATACAGCACCGCGTTGGAGAAGAACCATCAGTTTTTCTTGTTTTATCTGCAACGCGGATTAGCGCGGGAAAAACTCAATAAGCTAAGCGCCGCCAAAACTGATCTAACCAAGAGCGTTGAATTGCTGCCCACAGGGCCCGCCTATGTCGCCCTCGGGGACATTGCCTCAAAGGAAAACAACCCCGAAGCGGCAAAAGAGTACTACGCCAAAGTGGCTTCCAGTGACAGTGAAATCGGTAAACAAGCCGCCACCGCTTTGGCGAAACTGGACATGGGTGACAATCCCTTAAAATACCTCCACATTGCATTTTTAAAAACCGGGGACGGTCGCCTGGCGCTCGAAATAAAAAATCAGTCGCCCGTCAGCGTTAAAAATTTACGCGTCGACGCCAAGCTGTTAACCGCCGCAGGTAGCCTTCTGGCCAAGGAATCATTCCAATACACCGCAACATTGCAGCCCGGCGAAAGCAAACAATTCATTGCCCGCACCATTCCCTTACCCACCGACCTGCAGACCCAAAAATTAGCGGCCGATGTTACTCAGGTAACGGTGGTGGAGTAACCTGAGCTTTGCGGTGAATTCCATATGGGCGCCTTATTTGATATGAAATTTTAACCACGAAGGCGTAGAAATACATTACTTCGCCATAGACAACAGCAGCTCATTCAAGCGCTTCACAAACGTGCCCGGGTCTTCCAGTTGACCGCCTTCGGCGAGCATGGCCTGATCGAACAACACCAGCGCCAAGTCATTGAAGCGTTCGCCATTGGCTTCCGTCTTGAGCTTGCCCACCAGGGGATGATCTGGATTAATTTCGAAAATGGGCTTGCTGGTGGGCACGTTTTGCCCGGCTTGTTTGAGAATGCGCTCGAGATTGCCACTCATATCGTGCTCGTCTTTGACCAAACACGCGGGAGAGTTGGTCAGGCGGTGTGTGACGCGCACTTCTTTGACTTGTTCACCCAGGGTCTGCTTGATTTTTTCCAGAATGTCTTTGAACTCTTCGGTGGTCTTCTCTTGCTCTTTCTTCTCGGCTTCGTCTTCCAGTTTACCCAGGTCCAATTCGCCTTTGGTGACGCTTTCCAATTTCTTCTCTTTGTAATCAAACAAGGAACTCATCAACCATTCATCGACGCGGTCGTACATCAACAACACCTCGATGCCTTTTTTGCGGAAAACCTCCAGATGGGGGCTGTTTTTCGCGGCGGCGAAACTATCGGCCGTGATGTAATAAATGGCTTCCTGGCCATCCTTCATGCGGCTGATATAATCGTCTAATGATACAGTTTGCTCTTCGTTGTCGGAATGAGTGCTGGCAAACCGCAGTAAACCGGCGATGCGTTCTTTGTTGGCAAAATCCTCGCCGGGACCTTCTTTTAAGGCTTTACCGAACTCGTTCCAGAATTTGGTGTATTTTTCCGCCTCGTTCTTGGCCATGTCTTCCAGTAAACCGAGAATTTTTTTCACCGAACCGGCTTTAATGGTATCGATGTGTTTGTTTTGCTGGAGAATCTCCCGGGAGATGTTCAACGGCAAATCGCTGGAATCCACAATACCGCGCACAAAACGTAGGTAATTGGGCATGAGCTGCTCGGCATCGTCCATAATGAAGACGCGCTTTACATACAGTTTTACCCCATGCCGGCTGTTGCGGTCCCACAAATCAAACGGCGCGCGGGAAGGTATGTATAACAAGGAGATGTACTCGTTGGTGCCTTCCACCCGGTTATGACTCCATGCCAAGGGATCTTCAAAATCGTGGCCCACGTGTTTGTAAAATTCCTGATACTCCTCATCTTTAATTTCGGATTTGGGGCGGGTCCACAGGGCCGAGGCCTGGTTGACACGTTCCAGTTCCTGCGTTTCTTTTTTAGCTTCCTCTTTTTCCACTTCCCCATGTGTTTCTTTTTGCATCATGATGGGCAAGGTGATGTGATCGGAATATTTATGAATGATGTTACGCAAGCGAAAACCGCTCAGGAAATCATCTTCCTCCTTGCGCAAGTGCAACACCACTTCAGTACCACGGTCTTTTTTCTCGATGTTCTCTAAAGTGAAGTCACCCTCGCCCGCCGATTCCCAGCGCACGCCGTGCACCGGTTCCACGCCGGCACGCCGCGTGCTGACCGTGACTTTGTCAGCGACAATAAACGCCGAATAAAACCCGACGCCGAACTGGCCAATCAAATGCGCGTCTTTGGCTTGATCGCCCGTTAAAGAATCGAAAAATTGTTTAGTACCGGATTTGGCAATGGTGCCGATATTGTCTATGACTTCCTGGCGAGTCATGCCAATGCCGTTGTCGCGAACGGTAACGGTGCGGGCTTTGTCATCGAATTCCACCCAGATTTTCAGCTCCGGGTCATCCTCAAACAGGCTTTTGTCGGTTAACGCTTCAAAACGCAACTTGTCGGCAGCGTCGGAGGCGTTGGAAATCAACTCTCGGAGAAAAATCTCTTTATTGCTGTACAGCGAATGGATCATTAGGTTAAGCAATTGCTTAACCTCGGTTTGAAATCCCAAGGTTTCTTTTTGGGTGCCCTTGGCCTGGGTTTCTGCGCTCATCTCAGACTCCTCTCTATTATTTGCCCAGTTGCTCAACTGGTTGCTTGCACTGGATTTGACTAATATTAAACAGGATGCGCCGCTGGTCGCGGTCTTTTATTTTGCAATGGCTATATATGGGCTTAGCGTAAGGAAATTCAAGGCATGCAGACCTTGCCCGGCTATCGAATCGCGTCAGAGGCCGGGCGGTTAATGTAATCCTTTGAAATTACAGATTAAAATGATAGCGGAGGCCCGTTTTTAGACCCTGCCATGTTGATCGACAGTGGTAGCGAGGTAGAGCCGTTTCGATTCCGAAGCCGGGGAATCGAGGGATGATAAATCTAGTTCAGCGCCGAGACTTTTTGTGACAATCGCTTAAAGTCGCCGCAGCTTTGTTGCACGCCCAATACGCAAGCCGTCTCGTACTCCATAACGGCTTTTTTCAATTCCCCCATAAGCTCTAATACGTAGCCTTTATTGTTATAGGCAACTCCCATGTTCGGATCGACAATCAACGCTGTATTGCAGTCATCCAATGCCTGTTGGTAGTTGCTCAGTTCAGCGTATGCCCCGGCACGATTGACCAATGCCACCGTATTTTCCGGATCCAGCTCCAACAATTCCGTTGCCGTTGCTACAACGCCTTGCCAGTCTTGTTGCTGAAATTGCTGGTAACTTTTATCGGTCAGTTCCTTTATGGTTGCCTGCATAGCAGCCTGCCGTTGTTGCTCAATCACCTGTTTGAGCTTAACAACGGTTTCACACGCCGGTTGATAACCCAGCGTACAGGCTTGTTGATAATCCTGTTGTGCATTTTCCGTGTTATTGAGCAATTCATGGACGTAAGCTCGATTGTTGTACGCCAGTGCGTTTTGCGGGTCCAGTTGAATTGCCGCGGCTACATCCTCCAGTGCTTGTTGGCTTTGGCCGTTTTCAGCATGCGCCCATGAACGCACGACATAAGAATCCACCAAGTTGTTATCCAATGCTATGGCTTGCGTTGCCGCATCAATGGCTTGTTGCCAGTTTTTTGCGCCTAAATAAGCGTTGCTCTTCTGCAGCCAATCCTGAGCGGTGATTTGTTGCTGTTGAGGTGTGGCTTGGTCTGCTGGCACGGTTGTGACGACAGTCGTAGCGGCGGTGTTGATAGATGTTGAAGGCGCCTCTGGCTCAACTGTGGTTACGGAATTGGACGAGTTTTCCATGGGCATTATCGACACCACAGCGGTCGCAGGAACCGCTATCGTGAGAGCCGGCGATGAGAACGCGGCGGCTGGCGATGCGTCCTCGCGATATTGCGGCGCGCTGCGCTGTGGTGATTGTCTAGCGGTAGTTGCATACAACCCGGCCCCCTTGGGTTTGGGGGATAGTGTAGGATCGTTGAGCAATTTTGATTTGAGGAGATCGAGAATCGCTTTGTTGTAGCCATCCTCAAATCCCGTTTGGTACTCTTTCGATTCCTGCGGTTGAAGCGCCACTTCTTGCTGACGGCGTTGGATCTCAGTTTCTAAAACTTCCGCTTTTTCCATGATCGCTTGAGTTTGCACCTCATCAATGGGTAACTCTTCGGCGAATGCAATACCGACAGCAGCTATGGCAAGGATTACTGCCAATGAGAGCAATTTAACAAATATTAACGGGGGACCGTCGTTGAGCATTTCCGTCAATCTACTATGCTGTTCTATGAATGGTTTTAATGAAATATTTTTTTACACTTAGAGATGACTCTCACCTCGCTTGGTTACTTCTTGAGCAAGCACCGGCTTATACATATCTTTAAACCTTATGATGACAATTCTTGAACTTGCCGACACCCTGGCCCTAAGCCGTAATCGCAATGCACTTCATTGGCTTAATCATTCGGCCAAAATTCACAAATCTAAAGACTTAACCAATAAAATTGCGGATTAATACGCAAGCTATAGTAAAGCATCTATCCGTATTTCTCAAAGCAAGCCTGGAGCACATAGCGCATGTAATCGCAAACCGAAAATCCTCCCATATCATCAGGTTAACGTGCAACAGCGGATGTTTTCACGCCTATTCACGTCCCTCGCCCTGCCTGCCAGGAAGGCATAACGCCAAACAACGACAAACGCGCTTTTATTGAACGACTAAGCGATTTCTGACTTGTGCATCACCAGTTCCCTGAAAACACCACCGATAACCATACTCCTTATCATGACAATCATCGATAAATCGACGCAACTCATATCTTTAGTTGCTTTCTCTCGCACACATAATATTTCGCACAACCAGTTTATCATAAACAAACCGTATCCTTTTGCGAGAAGGTTCACACTAACGGTATGGATAAATAAGGCTACTTAGCTTGTTGCGTAACCATCAACAACCCGGCGTTTACAAATGTGCTGTGGCGCACATTTTTGTCACCCTGGCGTTAGAATGTGACAAACATTCTCACTAAGCGACAAGAATGATTACCCATTAACACTACAAATGATAACCAGGTAACAGTTTCAAAGGGAAATGAGCGCTGGCGCACAGTAAAATGGGAACTGAGTCATAAAATAATTGACGATTAATTAACAATTTATAAAAAAACGATCAGTCGCTGGCACAATACATGGTTATTGTGATCTCGTTAACAAAATTTTTCTCCAGACAGTTACAGGGGACTGACATGAAAACGAGATCACACACACTAACAGCAATAACCAGCACGTTGATTTTGGCTACGTTCATATTTGGCTTGTTCCCTGCCGCTGCAGTTGCTAGTAACAACCACTACAAGCTTTCTTTTGATAAAGCGCGGTCCGACAAATACTCTTTTGAAAAAAATCGATCAAAGGAAAACCGGTCAGGTAAACAATGTGCCAAAAACAAGAAAGGGTGCGACAACTCGCTAAGCGTACCTTTATACGTAAAAAGCAACGAACGCGTGGGAAAAGTGACTGTCCGCCTGGAAGGTGGCGACTTAAAAGTAACCTATCAAGTAAACGATGGGTGGTACATCAAACAAACCAACCTTGATGTATCAGACAACTACAATGGTTTGCCCTTAAAAGCTGACGGCTCTCCCAACATTGAAGCCTACCCTTATAAAAGCAAGCACTTTACCCCGGTAAAAAGCGCCGACTACACCATCAGCGCCAGCCAATGGCCTCTGGGTACCGACTTGTATGTCGCCGCCCAAGCGATAGTTATCAACAAAACCCTTGGTAAATGCGAACAGCGTTCCGCGAGCACGCATAGCCGCAAATCGCACAAAGATTTCGAGCACAAAATTTCCCACGGGGACAAGAGTCTCAGCAAAAAAGGTCACGGCAAAAACGACCGCGAAGATCACGACGATTTTTACGGCAAAAAATCCGGCAATAACAAACTCACTCACGCTGGTTACGATGATGACGGCCATGACCATGGCTACAAAGAAGGTTACAAGAACGGCCACAAGGATGATCATGACAATGAGCATCATGATAGCAACTATCAAGAAAATTCCTATGAAATGGAAGCCTGGGCAGTGGTTGAAAAATTTCCTGGCCAACAAACCGCTGGATACTTCATTTACAAATTAGAATCTTGTGACCCAGTGCAACAAAGCAATATTCGATTCAGTGATTCGATCTACACTGTTAATGAAGAAGGCCCGGCTGCCGTGATTACGGTTGTTCGATCCGGCAACCTGGACCTGGCCGCCAGCGTGGAATATACAACTGTGGATGGTAGTGCAGTAAACGGCGCAGACTATGAATTCACCAATGGCGTGTTAAACTTCGCACCAGGCCAAACCAGCGCCCAATTTGAAGTCACACCTATTGATGACAGCGAAGTAGAGTCTGTCGAAACGCTTTCCTTGCAACTGAGCAACCCACTAGGTGCCGAGTTAGGCCAGCAAAAAATAGCGACTTTGCAAATCGAAGACAACGACCTGGCCTCAACTGCTGTAATTGCCATCGATCGCATTGAGCCAAATCCTGTCGACGAAAGCGCCACGGTGATTATCTATGTAACACGTACCGGCAATACCAACGTTGATGCCACCGTAGAGTTTGGCACTATTGACGGCACCGCTATAGGGTCAACACAATGCGGTGCACCCGCTTCTCCGATTCCATTTGACTACGAACAAGTTGGTGGCACATTGTTTTTCGATGCCGGAATTTCTGAACTCTCTATCGAAGTGACCACTTGCAACAACAATCCCAGGAACGACACTGACGAGACTTTCGATATCGAAATATACAACCCAATGGGCGCCGAGCTTGCTGACGACGGCGACGGCAACCCAAACAGCAATTCAGAAACCATCACTATCATTGAAG
>JASFLF010000152.1:0-7386 GCA_050118235.1 Gammaproteobacteria bacterium
CGGTGATTGTTGCAGTATTATTGGTCGCCATAGGCTTGAGTTTTCCCTTTTGGGGAGACCGCCCCGGTTATGAGCGAGACTGGATCAACTGGGGGTTCGGGGCAGCATTATTGTATTTGGCGGTATTTGGCGCCTTCGTGTACTTTATGGTGAATAAATACAGTCCAAGTGTGGATGGTATGGACGACTCAGAGCAAAAGCCGACGAAACAGGAAAAACAAAAACAGGAAAATAGCAGCAATGACAGTGTTCCCGGCGAAAAAAAACAGCCCAGCACACCCACCGGCGATAAAACCTAATGCCATTACATCGTTGTGCGTACTTCTGATTATGGCTATAGCGGTTTATGGTTGCGGCAACGATAGAGCTAAGCGGCCTAGAAACTACCCCGACCGGAACAGTGCTCAAGCCCAACTCTATATAGATAAATGCGGCCAGTGCCATGCCGCACCGTTACCCAACGTGCATACGGCAAAAATCTGGCCCAGCGTGTTGGACCGTATGCAAATGAATATGACAACCAAGCATGTTGCGCCGTTAACGCGGGTGGAAATGAGCATTATTTTGGGGTATTTACAGCAACACGCCAAGCGACCAACTCAACAAACTAATCAGCAATCCATTCAGCAACCAAGTGATCAACCCCTTCAGCAAAAGCAGGGGGGCAACTAATGGCTAGTCCGCAACTAAAAATCGTTCCCATTCTACTGATATTAGTATTGTATGGATGCAGTGCGGGAGAGCCCTACCTGTTGGATCCCCAAATGCACAACGATGTGGAAATACTGGTGGAAATCCGTCCCGGAGCGCCCACTCCGGGCATGAACGAATTTTTAGTGATAGCCACTCATAAAAACCGTTTGCCAGCGTCAGAATACATAGTATCCATAAAATTGCAGAGTGATCAGGAATGGGCTCAATCCATCCAGGACGGCGCCACCGGGGTTTATCGCCGCGCCATTCGTGTCAACAATCCCGGCAGCGACGTGTTGATGGTGCAACTGGTCAGCAAAGACGGCCAACAGCCGGCCGCTGAATTGAGTTTTCCTTTGATTCCCCCTCGCTAGACTATTTGGAAGTGGCTTGGTATGGCTATTTCTTAAGTCTTTTTGCCAATGTCGGGCTTTCTTGCCAGCGTCGTAATAATAAAATCTTATCGCCGCCTTTTCGTTCGCTGCATATCGGGCAGGTTAGGTAGCATAAATACACTTCCTTAGGCATGCGACCCATGTCGAACAAGCGGTTTTGCAATGCGCGCATACTTTGTTTTATGGTACCGATACCGCCTATGTGCAACAAACCATGTATTCTGAAATCGTTATCCAGATACCGTATGAACCGCGACGGGGAGTCGCCGGATTTCAGTATTCGGATCACGGCGCCGCGCATGAATCCTATTTTAGTCAACACCAAACCCGGCCATTGTTCCTGTAACTCCAATTGATCGATTTCATTTTGTTGTTTTTGCACATATGTGTCGTACGACATAGGCATATGTAAAATGGTGGGCATGGGCAAGGTGTGCGTGGGCTGGCCGCTGAAATCGACATCTTGTTCGTGCCAATCGGGATAACTGCTGGGACACGAGCATGTGGGCACATTCATTGGCAGTGTTCTAACGGTGGTTGGTAGCAAGTACTAAGAAAGCGTCCACGCCTTGCTGATTAGGATTCCTTTTGCTGTTTCGCCATCGCTGACAATCCCGGTGGGGATTTGGTGTTGGCTTTTGCCGTGGTGTTTAGTTGACGAACAGTCAAAAATAAATTCGCAAAATACACCCAGAATCCTACCCCCATAATGGTTGCTACGATACTGATAGTAGGACCGTAGTATTGATGTATGGCTTGAACCGCATCGTCATTATGCGGATTGGCCAGCAAAGCCTGGCCTTCCAGGATACCGAAAATCATCAGGGTGGAATAAAAACCGGCGATGCCTATGGTGGTCCACCAGTAAGTGTGTTCGATGAGTTTGCGGGAGTAAATAGTCAATCCCGACATCTTGGGTATTAAATAATAGGACGCACCCATAACAAAAATGACGACTCCACCGACCACATTGATGTGCGCGTGAGCCAATGGGTCTATCATATGTCCCGGTCCGCCGTATGGGCTGCCGATGGAATCCAGCCATGCTCGAATAGGGCGTATTACCTGGAGTACTCCGTGTACTGTACCGACGAATAAACATGCGGCTGACGTGAGAAGAAATTTGACTAAGTGGGAGTGTTCCTGATTCATTTGACGACTACCAAATCACTGTGACTAACTATTACAAACAAACTATTAAAACATTTATAAACCAAACAAAAACCGCGGAGATCAACTAGAGCGTTAACGAAAAGCCCGGTCTAAACCGGGCTTTTTGCATAACTGTTTAACCGTTGTTTTAATTGCTATTGGTTAGCGCTTATTTTTGTTGGCTTTTACGGTTTTGAGCAGCCATGTCCATGCCGGCTCCGCCTAACCAGAAAGCTACAATTAACAAACCGCCGAAAACGATGATTGGAGCAAAATTTGCCATAATTCTCTTCCCCTTGATAATGTACCAGCTTAGTGCGACCCTTTGCGCTAACTCTTTGTTTATGCAGTAAGTTTTTGGATAAACTGGTGTTGAATAAAATGTAATCTTAAGACGTGGTAGTCTAACCAATCAATTTTGCCGATGCAAGGCTTTTATTGGGTTAAAATAACAAGAAAATCAGTGGGTTATTGTTATTTGCAAAGCAAAGGTGGTTATTGCGCGCTGAACCAATAAAGCGCTACCGGGAGCAGTAACCACAACAATCCTTTGATGAAAAAAAACAAAAAGCAGACCACACCCAGTTTTTTAAGGCGTTGCAAGAGCTTAGGGTTTTCTTCCACTGAAGTGGGAAAGAGGTTTTTATTTGAAAGCAAAGACATGTTGATATCCGAAGCCGCTGGTCCATTCCACTACTGTATCGGTCTGCATGAATCAGACCTTAAGAGCAACGGCTCAACAAGAATGCTGAATATCACATTGTTATTATGACTCGCACAGCGTCCAAGCGCGGAGTAGCCGCTTCTAAAATTTTATTTAATGCCGCCAACTGTGTTTCGAAAAAGTCGATTTCTTCATTGCGTATGTTGGGGTTGACCAGTTGCAGTGCTTTCAGGCGGTTAATCTCTTTGTTCAAAGCGGAACCGGCCTGTTGATGGGCCTGGTCAATGATGGCGGGGGCTTGTTGCTGCGCCAACTGATCGCTGGCGAACACCAACTCCCTGATTTGTTGCCCTTGAGAGCGAATCACTTGATGGGCGGTTTCTTGCGGGATCTGGATGCTGTGTTTGTCAATATAAGCAGCGGCAAGATCCGAATTTAGATTTTTGCCTTTGCTGTCCAGTACAAAACGCATTGCCGCGGGAGGCAAATAACGACTGGACTGGAGTTCATCACTGGCCGCCGACGAAATCACATATATGGTTTCCAACAATAAGGTCCCCGGATTGAATGCCTTGTGTTTGATAGCGGTAAGTGCTGTGTTGCCTTGTTCGCCGCTTAATATCATCTCCATGGCAGCTCCCACCAAAGGGTGTTCCCAGGTCATGAAGCGCATGTCTTCGTTGGCTAACGCCGTATCTCTGTTAAAAGTAATGGTCATGCCTTCGTCGCTCAAACCCGGGAAGCTATGGATTTGCATATAAGGTCCTGGATGCAGGATTAAGCTGTCTTTGCTGTGCTCTTCCACGTCGACGCCGAAACAATCGAAGATTTTGTCTAAATAATCCTGCAATTGAGTATCTTTATCTTGCTGTTGCGCTTGGTTTTTAATGGCGTTCGCGGTTTTGGGCCGGCAGGAGTTGTATTCCAGCAAGCGATCCCGGCCGCGCTGCAGTTGATTGTTTAGTTTTTGATGCAGGGTTTTGGTGGTGTCGATGAGTGCCGCCAAATCCTCCAAACCTTCATCATATTGATGCAACGCTTCAATCAATGTCGTTTGCGCTTGGACGAATACCGTGTGGCCGGCGGGGCAGGTGTGTTCGAAGGCGTTCAAGCCTTCATGATACCAGTGAAACATAATGGCTTGCGGGCTGTTATCCAGATAGGGTACGTGGATTTGAATGGTGTCGGTCTGGCCTATGCGGTCCAGGCGGCCTATGCGTTGTTCCAATAAATCCGGATTGAGCGGCAAATCGAATAAAATCAAATGATGGGCGAATTGGAAATTTCGGCCCTCGCTGCCGATTTCAGAGCAAATCAACGCTTGGGAGCCGGTTTCCTGGTCGGCGAAATACGCCGCGGCCCGGTCTCTTTCCACAATGCTGAGCCCTTCATGAAACACCGCCGCGTGAATACCGGCTTTGACACGCAGGGATTCGGCGATCTGCAACGCGGTTTTTGCGCTGGCGGCTAATATCAATACTTTCCGGGGTTTTAAAGCTTTGAGTTTGGTGATGAGCCAATCCATGCGGGGATCGATTTCATGCCATGGCGGCTGACTGCGATTGCTTGTTTGCTGGTATAACAGTTCCGTGCTCAATAACACTTGTGCGTCGTTGACACCGGACAGTTCAAAATCGGCAAGACTGCGTTGGTATTCCTCAGGCAGTGGTAATGGCGCGGGGCTGACTTGCCGGTCCGGGAAGCCTTTGACGGCGGCCCGCGTATTGCGAAACAATACCCGCCCCGTGCCATGGCGATCCAGCAAATGCTCCACCAGATCCAACCTGGCGTCGGACTTTTCCGCTTCGCTAGCGGCGGAGCTGGTTAGCAAGGCGAGTAGACTGTGATGATCGTCTTCATCGATGGTCGCCAACAAGGTTTTATAGGAGTCATCATTCAAAGTGTTTTCCAACAATTCCTCCACCGCTTTTGCGATGGGTTCATAGGTATCCTCCTCGGCCAAGAAGGTATTGAAGTCGGGAAACCGGTCGGCATCCAACAGACGCAAGCGAGCAAAATGGCTTTCTTTGCCCAACTGCTCCGGTGTGGCCGTGAGCAACAACACGCCTTTGGTTTTTTGGGCGAGATTTTCGATTATTTGATATTCCGTGCTGGGCTGGGTGGGTGTCCACTGCAAATGGTGGGCTTCGTCCACCACGAGTAAGTCCCAGCTTCCTTGCAGTGCTTGATGAAAACGATTTGGATATTGGGTAAGAAACTCCAGACTGCACAGAGCCAGTTGTTCGGTGTGAAAGGGATTGTCTTGTGCCGAGCTTTCTTCATCAGCCAGGCAGCGTTCTTCATCGTAAATACTGAAATGCAGATTAAAGCGCCGTAGCATTTCAACCAGCCATTGATGCAATAATGTTTCCGGAACCACAATGAGCACGCGCCTGGCGCGTTCGGTGAGTAATTGATGGTGTAGAATCATACCCGCTTCTATGGTTTTACCGAGTCCGACTTCATCCGCCAACAACACCCTGGGTGCGTAGCGGTTGGCCACTTCATGGGCGATATACAGTTGATGGGGAATCAAACCGATGCGCCCGCCCGTCAATCCCCTAAGGTCCGAATGCGCCAGCCGTTTATTCTGTTCCAATGTTTGCGCGCGCAACGAGAACCACTTGTTGGCATCGATTTGACCGCTGAACAAGCGGTCCGTGGGCCGGCTCAGTTGAATGAAATTATCCAACTGGCCTTCGGGCAACTCCGCTGGTTCACCCCCATCGGTGGTGCCAACATAAGTGAATAAGCCGTCGCGTTCTTGAAAGGTTTCAATGGTTAAATTCCAGCCTTCATGGCTTTTTACCGTATCTCCCGGGGAAAACCGCGCGCGGGTCAATGGCGCAGTTTGCTTGGCATAAACGCGCGTCTCACCGGTGGCCAAAAACACAATTTTCACACTGCGTTGGTCCACCGACATTACCGTGCCTAATCCCATGTCCAGCTCTGTATCGCTGATCCAGCGTTGTCCGGGTACGAAATCTGCCACTATTTTTCCTCAAAGATTAAACTGGTTTTGCACAATTTATAAATTATCCATCATCATCGGATCGAGATTCATGATAGAGATCAGTATAATTCGATATGATGCATGTTGGGTAATACTACAGCCACGGCATTCTACACAATATAGATTCAAGGAGGATGTATGCAAATCAAATATTTAGTAATTATTGCGTTGTTTGCGGTGCCATCCGTTCCGTATGCGGCCGGCAATGGGGCCGGTGAATACATCGGATCGGCCCAGGCCGGAATACCCCTTGCACCACCGCCTCCGCCTCCGCCTGCACCGTGTCCGCCGCCCCCGCCTGGTGTGAGTATCAAAACCAATTGTGAGACGCCAACGCTGGAAGAATTGAAAAATATATATCTGCGAACCGAAGGCCACGCCAACCGAGGTTTGAATTTCTACTATTTTGCCAGCCAATTATTTACCGAACATAGGTTGTCCAGGACAATATCTTCCGCTCAAAGTAACTATGCAATTGATACGCAAACGGTGTTTGACGGACTCGGCTTTCCGGATTATGAAAAGAAAAAAATCATACGCAACCAAACTATGGATTTGTATGCATATAGGTTCGATTATCAGAGTGATAAGGATTATTTGTTGATAGTTTATACGGTGAACGGAGCGGTCTTTCAAGCGGGATATTCAGAAACCAACCTGGAAATTGACGATAGTTGGCGCGAGTTTAATTGGCCCGAGTTTAATTGACCCGAGTTTAATTGACCTTAGTCGGTCGGATTATGCTACGTACTAACTGGTTGGTATGGCAGGGTAAAAAACGGCCTCTTAGGAGGCCGTTTTTTATGTGATGGTGATAGGTGACTACATGAGGTGTACTGTCATGCTTTTCACCGTCATCATAGCGGTATTATCTTCAAATGTGCCTCTGGCACTGACACCTCTGACCGCGCCGCCGCTATCCAGCCTTGATTGTAAATCGCTTAGATAGTTGCTAAACAACGTGTGCAGTTGCCAGACACCGTTTTGATGAATGAAATACACACCGGCTTGCGAGTTCGGCTCAATCGTAGTATCTGTTGCCAATTGCGCTAAGTCTATGAGCACTCCAGCGCGGCTAATGTGATGGAATAATCCCACGCCGGTTAAATCCAACGTCATATTGCCGGCATCGGTATTGGTTGTGATTGCGGTGGTGGATGCGTCCGGCCATCCCACCAACAAAGTTCCGGGGATAGTGGAAACATTAACAATGGTTTGCGCAGTGAAATCGGCATCTTCGGCTTTGGCGAAGGGTTTAACAAATCCGCGGACTTTGACTACATCATCGACGCTTATGTTGCTTAAATTGATGCTGCCGGTATCGATTGCGTAGTTTTGCGGATCGGCGTTTTCGCTCGCACCGCTGCCGGTAAAATCGAATAAGGCAATACGACGACCGTCAATGCTCTGCAAACTAATTGTCATGGGCGACGTATCAACCACGGTCGCACGCAAGGTGGTGAATAACA
>JASFLF010000153.1:0-7375 GCA_050118235.1 Gammaproteobacteria bacterium
CTACGGCGGCCGATCCACGGCCCATCGCTGAATACGCCGATGCCATTGCCAACGGCGAGCCCGTGCCGGCGTTAATTCCCCCATTAAGCCAGCAGGCCGCGGCAGCAGAGCTACAACCCGCCATCGATGCTACTGCAGAGGAAGCGGCGCCTGTAGAAGAAGAAATTACCTTGGCAGCGGAGCCGTATGAGTTCGACGAAGAGACCACGGAGTTTTCCTTCGAAGAAGCGCCCACTGAAATCATTGAATTGGTGGAAGTACCGGCGCCCGAGTCCACCCTGGACGAGATTTTCAAAAAAGAGACAGCCGCCCATCTGGCCAATGTGAAACAATTTATTGAGCAATTCCAGCAGCAGGAAACCCGCTTCGTAAATGAGCCCTTAATGCGCGCCCTGCACACCTTGCACGGCAGTGCCCGCATGGCCGAAGCCATGCATATTGCGGCCTTGAGTGAAGCGTTGGACCGCTATTTCCGCCTTTTACATGACTCTGAACAACACATCAGCGAAGCCGCTATTGAGGTATTGCGCCAAGGTGCGGAGTGCATCTCCAGCATGTCGGAACACAGCGCCGATAGCCAACCGGAAAACTTGCCGCAATTGCTGGAACGTATCGCCGAGTTGCAGCAAATCGCCAAAGCGGCTCAAACCGTCAAGCAAAGCGGTTCGTTCAGCTTACACGATGAAAAAGCCGACGCGGAACTGGTCAGTATTTTCATGGAAGAGGCGGCGGAAATCCTGGGTCACATCGACACCGCATTAAACCGTTGGCACAGCGCCATGGATGATTTGAGCATTGTGGATGAAGTGCAGCGCTCATTGCATACCTTAAAAGGTGGTGCCCGCATGGCCAATATCAAACCTGTTGCCGATTTAAGTCATCAATTGGAAACGGTACTGGAACAAGTGTCCGAAGGCCGACGCACCCCGGACAACCACTTGTTGGATTTAACCCAGAAATGTTATGACCAATTGGCGCAAGCGCTGGATCACTTGTATATGGGGCAATCCGTAGCCCCGGCCAGCGAGTTAATCGCACAACTACAGCAATACGCCGAGCAATTGCCTCAAGCGGAGGAAATCGCCCAACCCGAACGTCAAGGAGAACCTGAACTCCCCGTTAGCGAACGGGAGACTGTGGAACTTGGCACCTTACCCGAACCCGAAATCCCGCATCTCGAGGAGGTGTCGTTTACCGAGCGCCCTACGGAGAAAATCAACATCGGCGAGCTCGACCATGAGTTGGTCAGCATTTTCCTCGAAGAAGCCGATGAGTTACACGACGACATTGAAAACACCTTGGACCACTGGCGCAGCCAACCCGACAATTTGAGTCATGTAGGCGAATTACAGCGCAGCCTGCACACCTTGAAAGGCGGTGCAAGGATGGCGGGAATCAATGCCATTGCGGATTTAAGCCACGCTGTGGAGACTTTGTTGGAGCGCATCAGCGAAAAACAATTGACACCCAACGATTCCCACCCGCAGCTGGTGCAACGCTGCCAGGATTGGCTGAGCGAAACCATTGCGGCGGTGAAGAATAATCAACTGCTCGTACCGGCCAAGGATTTAGTGGTTGAGCTGGAACAAGCCGCGTCCGGCCAATCCAGTGAAGCCGTCCAAGCTGAGGAGGTTGAAACGCTCCGACCGCAAGAGCCGGCGGCACAAACGAGCGGTGAAGCGGCTTCCGTAGAGCAGCCCGCAGAAGAAGTGCTGGACGAAGGACTGGCGGCCGAACAGCAGACTGTGGAAGAATTGCCTATTGAAGAGCCCTTCAGCGCAGAGATTATCCAGTTCGAAACGCCGCTAGCGGAACCGCCCGAGCGCGAAGCAATTGTAGCTCGCGAAGCATTGGAAGAAGAATCGGGATTGGAAGAAGCGGCCTTCAGCGTACCCGAATTTGCGCAAACACTAAAACCCAGCCCCGAACCCCAAACAACTTCTTATGAAGAATATGATGAAGAGTTAGTGGGCATTTTCTTGGAAGAGGCCGACGAAATTCAGGTCAATTCCGAAAAAACCCTGCACGAGTGGTCAACCGATACCGCTAACCGCTCGCACATTGCCGAACTGCAACGTGCACTGCATACCCTCAAAGGCGGCGCCCGCATGGCCGGCATTAAAGCCATTGGGGATTTGAGTCATGCCATCGAATCCTTGCTGGAAGCGGTTACCGAAGGTCGGTTGGAGCCCACGGCGGAGTTCCCCAAAGTCGTGCAAGCCTGTCACGACTGGTTGTCCAGCGCCATTGAACAGGTCAAACAGCATGCGCCATTGGCTACTGCTGGTCATCTCATCCAGCAATTGGAAAACTTGTTAGCGGGCAAACCCGCGAAAGAGGGCTTGGAAGAAGCCGCTCCGGCAAGCGTGGCTGAAGAAACCATAGCGGAACAAGCCGTAGCGGAACAAGCCATAGTTGAAGCAGAATCCGTTGAAGAAACCGGGGCTGTCGAAACGGCTGAACTTCCGTTACCCGCTGCGCCTGAACCAGCGGAATTGGTGCTACTGCCCGAAGGCGAATACGCCATACCCACTGATATTGCCGAACGCCTAGGTCAGACCGCACCGCGTAGCATCGACGAACAAATACGAGTGCGCGCTGACTTAATCGATCTCTTGGTCAACTATGCCAGTGAAACCAATATTTATAACGCCCGCATCGAGCAACAATTAAATGGCTGGAGTTTTAACCTAACAGAGCTGAAACAAACCGTGCAACGCCTGCACGAGCAGCTGCGCAAATTCGAAATCGAAACCGAAGCGCAAATCATGTACCGCCATACCGAAGTCTCCACGGCAGACGACAATTTCGATCCGCTGGAACTGGACCGTTTCTCCTATATGCAACAGTTGTCCCGCGGTATGGTGGAAAGTTTGGGTGACTTAACCAGTATCCAGAACTTATTGGAAAGCATTTCCAGCGATGCGGATGTATTGTTACTGCAACAGTCTCGGGTCAACAACGACTTGCAAGAAGGATTAATGCGCACCCGGATGACGCCGTTTTCCAGTGTTCTGCCGCGTCTGCGCCGCATAGTACGACAAACTTGCGAGGAAACCGGCAAAGAGGCCGGGCTCAACGTTATCGGTGCCGAGGGCGAAATGGACCGCACCCAGCTCAACCGCATCGTACCCGCACTGGAACATATTTTGCGCAACGCGGTAGACCACGGTTTGGAGCATCCAGAGGAACGACGCAGTGCCGGCAAGAGTCCTGAAGGGCATATCGAAATCCGTTTCTCCCGGGAAGGCTCCGAAGTAGTGTTACGCATTGTGGACGATGGCGCCGGTATCAATATCCCCGCACTGCGGCAAAAAGCCATTGAACGGGGCTTGATCACCCAGGACACCAAGATCAGCGACAACGAACTTACGGAATTCATTCTGCAATCCGGCTTCAGTACTGCCAAGTCCGTCACCCAGATTTCCGGTCGTGGGGTGGGCATGGATGTGGTTAATACCGAAATCAAGCAGCTTAACGGCTCTTTACACATCGAGACCAAGGAAGGACAGGGCTCAACGTTTATGATCCGCTTGCCGTTGACGGTGGTGGTCAACCAGGCATTGATGGTAAAAATCCACGACCATACGTATGCCATTCAAATGTCCAACATCGAACACGTAGTGCGGGTTCGCGGCGACCTTCTCAATCAAATGGTTAGCGGCGAAATGGAGCATTACGATTACGCCGGTTTCCAATACGATGCCTTGAACTTAAGCCAAATCTTACACGGGGTAAAAGGCGCGAAGCTGGATGCTAAAGACACTTATCCTTTGCTGTTGGGACGCAGTGGTGAACACCGGGTCGCCATGCAAGTGGAAGAGTTGTTAGGCCGCCAAGAAATCGTAATCAAGTCATTGGGCCCGCAGTTGAGCACGCTCAATAATATCTCCGGCGCTACCATTCTACCCGATGGGCAAGTGGCATTGATTTTGGATATAAGTACGTTGATCCGCAGCAACATGGCGTTGCAGCAAATCGCCCTCAGCGAGCCCCTAGCCGCCGAGCAACCGGAAGTTCAGCACGAAGAAGAGAAACGGCCATTGGTCATGATCGTGGATGACTCCATTACGGTACGTAAGGTCACGCAAAGATTGTTAGATCGGCATAATTTCGATACGCTTACCGCCAAAGACGGCGTGGATGCGTTAACCGTATTACTAGAACAAATTCCCGACATAATGTTGTTGGATATTGAAATGCCACGCATGGATGGATTCGAATTGGCCACTGCCATTCGCAATGACGAACGCCTGAAGAATATACCCATCATTATGATCACCTCACGGACCGGTGAAAAACACCGTGACCGAGCCATGAACATCGGGGTGAACATGTATCTGGGTAAACCGTACCAAGAACAGGAATTATTGGACAATATCCAAAGCTTATTAAATAATCGATAAATGCAGGAAACAGCACTTCAATCAATCAAAGTCGCCATCTTAGCCTCTTCTAACGATCAGAGCCAGCAGCTGCAAACCCTATTGGAAAACAGCGGCTTGGAAGTGGTACTGGTGGAAGCCGATGGTCATCAATTTCTCGACCGCTTGAAAAACAGCACCGCCGAAGTGTTGCTAATCGACGTGTGTGAATCCGACGACGCGGAAATGGACGTCATCGACTCCATCACTGAACAAAATGACTTGCCCATATTGTTCAACGACAGCGGCCCGGAAGGCGTCAGCCTCGCCGCCACCAGCGAATTATGGGGTAAAAAGCTGGCGCAGAAACTCACTGAACTGGCGAAAAGAAACGGTACCGCCATACGCAAATCCAAACCAGCCGCGGAGCGGCCGCATCCTATGGTGGACCGGCAAACCATCGCGGTACATAAAAAAGCCAACGCAAAACCGTCAGAACCGCCTATAAAACCCCAATGGGAAGCGGAAAGCGTCGAAGAGCCGGATCACTTCGCCGATTTGGAAGAACTCAGTCTGGAACTGGGGGGCGTCGACAAAATCACACCGGCGACTAAAGATTCCAATGAAACGCCATCCACTGAACTCAATGTGTGGGTATTGGGCGCCTCATTGGGTGGCCCGCAAGCCGTGCGGCAGTTTTTAGCGGCAATTGCCCCGGATCTGCCGGTAGCATTTATCTTGGCGCAACACATTGGCGCCAGTCACATCAATTTATTGGCGGAGCAACTGAATCGGGTAACACCGTTTACCGTGGTGCCTGGACGAAATGGCCATAAATTGCGCCATCACGAGGTGATTTTAACCCCTGCCGACAAACAGCTTTCCCTGACCGACGACGGATTTATCGCCCTTAAGCCTTCGCCACCGGCGGCCGTTTATTCTCCCAGTATAGATTTGGTCATGACCGAAGTGGCGAGGCGATTCGGTGCTAAAGCCGGCACCATCATCTTCAGTGGCATGGGCGACGACGGTGCCCGCGGATGTGAGGCCATCGCCGAAAGCGGCGGCGTAGTGTGGGCGCAAGATATTGCCAGTTGCGTGGTGAGCAGCATGCCCGACCAAGCGCGTAAAACCGGCAAAGTCAGTTACAGCGCCAATCCGGAACAGTTGGCCAAACAATTGTACGAATTTTACCAGCCTAATTCCTGAGGCCCTTTAGCCCATAACATTAAGCCTATAGCGCCAGGTGGTATAGCTTGGCCAATGAGGATTCAATATGAATGAACAAGAGCTTTTAGTGCGCAGCCAACTTATCCCGCTGCACAATATGCGAATGGTTTTGCCTAATACGGCTATTGCCGAAGTCATTTCCTACTATAAACCACAATCCATGGAAGGCATGCCGCCTTGGTTCATCGGCAGGTTCGTGTGGCGGGGATTGCAGATTCCATTAATCAGTTTGGAAACTGCCGCCCTGGATCAAGCTCCTGAAACAGGCCGTCGCAGCCGCATCATTGTTTTGAACACCTTGACCGGCTCCAACCAGATACCGTTTTACGGAATTATCTCCCAAGGCATTCCCCGGTTGATGGGGTTGGACCATACTACGATATTAGATGCGCCCAATGCCCAGGAAGGGCAGAAGTTCGTGCTACGCCAGGTTTTGGTAGAAGGCCATCCGGCCGTTATACCGGATTTAAACGCCATGGAGGGGGAAATGGCGGCGTTGGGCGTTACGGTGATCCAGGAACACTCCCAGGTAGTGGGTTAGGTGTGGTTCGTGGTTCGTAAATTAGAAGGTTCCTCCAGAAATCAATAGCTTTTACCTTCATACATAACCAAACGCCAATCATGATCTAACCACCGCAACCATCGAGTTACGACGCACCCATTGTTAAATCCACGCGCGAAGCGTGCTTACCCACCACTAGCCACTCACTTACACGCCAGGTGAATGCTCTCTATGGCCACTTGCGCCATATGCTGGATTTGTTCCGGGGTTATGACGTACGGCGGCATGAAATACACCACATTGCCCAGCGGCCGTAACAATACTCCATTGTGCAAGCCGTGGCGGTAGACTGTAAGCCCACGCCGTTCCTGCCAGGGATACGGTGTCTTGCTGGTCTTTTCGGCAACCATTTCAATAGCGACGATCATGCCGCTTTGGCGCACTTCGGCCACATGCGGGTGGTCTTGCAATTCTTCTACAGCGCCGTACATGGCCTTGGCCAAAGGCTTATTGGCCTCTATTACCTGGTCTTGTTCGAATATATCCAATGTCGCCAGCGCCGCGGTGCAGCCCAAAGGATTGCCTGTGTAACTGTGGGAATGCAAAAACGCAGTGAGCTTTTCGTAGTCGTCGTAAAATACGTCATATACCTTATCGGTGGTCAATACCACCGATAAGGGCAGATAGCCGCCCGTCAAACCTTTGGATAAACACATAAAATCAGGTGCAATCTGCGCTTGCTCACAAGCGAATAGGCTACCGGTGCGTCCAAAACCCACGGCGATTTCATCGGCGATCAAATGCACTTTGTAACGGTCGCAAGCGGCCCGCAACAACGACAGATACTCCGGATCGTACATACGCATATTGCCGGCGCACTGCACCAGCGGCTCAACAATCACGGCACATATTTCCCGATGTCGCTGCGCCAAAACTCGTTCCATGTCTACAAAACGCTTTCTAGCGTGCTCCGCGGCTGTTTCCCCGTTTTCGCGATAATAGGCATCGGGCGAGGATACCGTAATTGCTTCCAATAACAGGGGTTGGTAGGTCTTTTTATACAGCTGCACATCGCCCACGGACAATGCGCCGAGCGTTTCGCCGTGGTAGCTATTGCTCAAGGAGACAAATTTACTTTTCTCTCTGGCGCCCCGGTTTTGCCAATAGTGGAAACTCATTTTAAGCGCCACTTCCACTGCGGAAGACCCGTTGTCGGCGTAAAAACAACGCGTTAATCCTGCCGGCGTCAGCGCCACCAAACGCTCGGACAACCGCACCA
>JASFLF010000154.1:0-7333 GCA_050118235.1 Gammaproteobacteria bacterium
GACCGTCACGTTTAAAGTGCGCTGGATCGATCATTGCGCTATTGTCATCGGAAAAGTCCATACTGATGCTGCGCGATTCATGGCGCAGTCTGCTCTTGGCGCAATTACTCACTATTCGCAAAATCCATGTTTTTAAACTGGAGCGGCGTTCAAATTTGGGAAGCGCGCGAATCACTGCCATCCATGCCTCTTGGGCAACTTCATCGGCGATGGCCTCACCCACGATAGTGCGCGCCAAATGCACCATAAATCCATTATACGCACGCACCACTTGGATAAAAGCGTGTTCGTCGCCCGCGAGCAATTTTGGAATTAACTCGTCCTCACTGGGCAGTTTATCGGTGGCCAAGTTCCATGTCCTATTGCGCAATGATTATTGTTATTGGTATTTTGTAACGAAACCAATCCTTTTGAATCTATACAAACTAAGGTATGTGTTAGCGTGTGTGTTCTACTTATTATACAAATATGTCATCGAATTTCACTATTTAAAAAAAGAGGCCATGCTTTACCAGGAATAATTACGCGATTATCATCACCGGAATCAGTTTGAGTTTGAGTTCTTCGCGAAACAGGAGTGTGAGGTTTTTATGATAGAGACATTGAGTTTATTGGAAAACAGTGATTTTCCCGCCATTTGCCGCGGTAAGTTAACCACGTTGCAGGTTAACCTGGGATATGTGTGTAACCAACAATGTTTGCACTGCCATGTCAACGCAGGCCCCAAACGCACCGAAATTATGAATAAAGATACCATCGATCAAGTGCTGCGATTTCTCCGTGCATCTGATGTCAGTTTGCTGGATTTGACCGGCGGTGCTCCGGAACTCAACATAAACTTTCGCTACCTGGTTGAAAAAACCCGGGCACTTGGCATTCGAGTGATGGACCGTTGCAATCTGACTATAGTAAACGAATCTGGCCAAGAGGACTTAGCCGAGTTCTTGGCGACCCATCAGGTTGAAATTACCGCCTCTTTACCGTGTTATTTACAAGAGAACGTGGATAAACAACGCGGTAAAGGTGTGTTCGACGGCAGTTTACAAGGCCTGCGTAAACTCAACGAATTGGGCTATGGTGTGGAAGGCAGCGGTTTGATCCTAAATCTTGTTTATAATCCGGTTGGGCCATACTTGCCGCCGTCGCAAGAGGAATTACAAGCGGACTATAAAAAACACCTTGGTGATGCTTATGGCGTGCAGTTTAATCAGTTGTTTACCCTTACTAATATGCCCATCCAAAGATTCGGCAGTACGCTGGTTTCCAAAGGCCAATTCGATGACTACATGCAACTGTTAAGAGATGCGTACCAGGAATCCAACTTAGCAAGTGTAATGTGCCGCAACTTGATTAGCGTTGACTGGCAAGGATGCGTTTTTGACTGTGATTTTAATCAAATGTTGAAACTGCCGGCAATGATCTCAAGCAAGCCTAAAACGCATATTGCCGATTTAATCGGAGAGGACTTGGTAGGCAAACCGATCGTAGTGATGGATCATTGTTATGGCTGTACCGCAGGGCAGGGCAGTAGCTGCGGTGGCGCATTGAGTTGATTTCTTCTTGAGTTTTTTGTTAAAAGCATTCCAATAAGGCCGTTGCCGAAAACTGAAGCATTAGATTTCATGGGATCTTGGCGCTCAGCGATAATATTGTTTGCCAAAGCGCCGGTGCCAGGCGCGGTAAAAACCCGATTGATTCCTGCGATAGGAAAACACAATGCCGCGGCGCTTTATGCCGCCATGGTTACGCACGGTGTTGCGTTAGCGGCTCAAAATGCGAATTACCACGTGCAACTGTGGTGCACTCCCGATACCACGCATCCGCTGTTCAATAATCTGCGGAAAATCTATCCGCTGACCCTGCATGTTCAAAAAGGGCACGACTTGGGTCAACGAATGCAATATGCGTTTGAGAAAACACTAAAGGAATTTGATGCGGCGCTCATTGTGGGAACGGATTGTCCGACTATTACCGTTGAGCTGTTGGATCAGGCATTTCAGGCCTTGTATAAGGATAAAGATGCGGTTATAGCGCCGGCGGTGGATGGCGGCTACGTATTGCTGGGGCTTAAAAAAGTCTCTGCGGAATTGTTCACCCGCATTGCGTGGGGAACGGACCAGGTATTTGCACAAACTCAACAACGTTTAAACCGGTTGCCACTGACCTGGCAGTCGTTGGATACCCAATGGGACGTGGACAGGCCGGAAGATCTGCAAAGACTCGCTAGGGAAAAATCCCGCAATACTTGGCATCAGGACTTGCGGGACGTCGTCGAGAATTTACAGTTAAACCTCTAAAAGTAAAATCCGAAAAACAAAAAAGATCCTGTCATTGCCACAAGAAAACCACAAAATACGCGTTATAGCCTAACTTCCCGCAATAAACGTCTTTCCAAGCCGATAATAAATTTTTGGATTTCCTTCTTTTGATCGGCGCTCATGGCAAAAAAAGAACCGCCTATGGTGCATCCTGTATTGCGGACATGCTTATGTTTGTGTTGTATCTGCAAGGTGCAGTTAATTTGTTCTCGGTCAGGCAGATTGATTCGACAATTTTTGATTATGGATTTTTCTTTAAATTCGTTGGGATTCACTTCAGGCAATTGCAGGCGTAAGCCGTCGGCGGATATATCCCGCAGGTGACCTTGCACTTTTTGACCGGTTTCCGTGTAAAATTCCGCCAGGATATTCAGGGAATAACTTACGTGGACCCGGTGGGACATGCGCCGCTGACAATATTTAACTTTTTCCGGAAAGCGTATTTCGTAATATCCGCCATTTCTCTCGGAGTAGCGACTTAAATAAGTGGAAAAGGAGACTTCTGCACCATCGTGTTGAGAAAAAATCGTGAGGGATTTTGCGTCTATCACCATTAAATGGCCGAAAGTGTAGTTGATCTTTCTCAGAGTGAGCAATTTTCGTTTATAGTCGATGTTCAGCAAGCTGGTTTGAAACAATTCCTCACTGTGATCTGCAGCAACTTTTAATGATGTTTCATTTTCTACAGCGGGTTTTAAAAGCGAAAAAATTCTTTCTGGCGTTTCAATGGCCTGGTATTGTTGCTGATATTTTGTTTGATGTTCCCTGGTGTTCATTTTTGCAGGTCTCTCATTCCTTTGGTTTACTAAGTATTGTTTAATTATGGTTATTGAGTCACGGTTATAGAATTTTGGTTGTTGTGGCTCGGTTGCTGTTGAAGTTTTGTTGTTCTTTGTGCGCAACTGGGTGTCACTGAGTATACAGCGGCCTCATTGTCAGGTTATGCGGTAGTGAACGTCTGCGAATTCCCTCCGTCTGTAGTTTTGCCGGTTTTTTCGTAAAGCTCATTGTCAGCACTGCGACCGTTTAGCAAGTTTAACGCTTGTTTAATATTAACACTGGCGCTGTTAATTATCCGTGCGTTTATCACATTTTGTTCGTTGCATTCCAGGATGGTTTTAAAGAGCACATTCCAGGCATTGTGCAAAGTGGAGAAATCCGCCTTTGCTTGGATATCTTGGAGAAAGGCCTTTAAACCCTGGTTATTGGATTCATAGTTGGCATCAGTTAACAGGTTAAACAATCTCTTTTCGTATTGTTCCAATTCGCTGGCGCATTGTTGTTTGTTGGCAATAATTCCTTCTAACGCAGTAATATCGTTAGTGCTCAAACAGCGATACTCCTGTTTTAGTGTTTTCAACAACAGTTTCGTTGCTTTAAATTGCTGTTGAAACACTTCCATCATGGATTCGGCGATAAGGGAAGGATTGTTCATTTTTCGACAGGGCGGTCTGTGCTTTTATGATCGGTTCATTTGGAAAAAGCGGATTCGAACTGCACCAGCTTTTCTGCGGTTTTTGCCGGGTCGACTTTGTATTCACCACTGGCGATCGCTTTTTGCAGACTGGCGACCCGCTCTTGGTCTACCACAGGTAAATTTGACAATTGTTTCTCCAACTTCTGAAGTTTCGCTGCTGTATCAGTAAGCGTTACTTTATCGGCAGCCGACGCGGTCGCACCTTGCTGCTCAGGGCGTTTTGCCTCGTTTTGCAACGCTTGAGTTTGTTTACTGCCACTACTGTCTTGAACGTGTGACGCCGGTAATCCTGTGATTTCAATGGCCATATCTAGCCTCCTGTTTCCTACACTATGTTATCGTCTGGTGGATTGAAAATTTAACTTTTTTAAAAATTTTACTCAAAACCGCTTGTTAAAACGCTTTCTCGGGACTCGCAGCCATCCCATAAGTTTACATGTTTACTCTCACTATGCCGGTTTGCATGACAATACCTTCGACCACACGCTTGGACCTAACGTTACGTACTCGAACGAGATCGCCTTCGGAACCATCTGATAAGGCTTTGCCTTTCATGCGCACTTCCAACTGCGGGGTGGTGGCCAACAAAATTACCTCTTGCCCGGCTTGCACCAGTCGCGGTGCTTGCACCATGTGGGCGGTTAAAATTTTGCCCACCGGGATAGAGCGTTTTGCTATAAAACCAATGGCTTGTTTGGCACTGCGAAAATGAGATTGACTGGCAGGGCCGACTGGTTTGCTCACCAGTGTCAAATCGTCCGAACCCAGGACTTCACCTCTGACGATGGTCCGGGAAGCGGCAAGCACCTTTTCATATAACGCCAATGTGGCAGGTACAAAAATCTTCCAGGGTTTTTCGTCGGTACAACGCACGCCCACGGTAGTTTTCCCATAGAGTCTCGCCCCTGGGGGGAAAAATGCTTCCAGCGGTGTTTCACACCGGCTTAATTTCAATCGTTGATCCAATGCATTGATATGAACCTCAAATTTATCGTGAGTTCTTTTAAGGTGTTCATAGACAAAGTTTTTAGCGGTTTTCTGTATGTCTTCGTGCGCATGGAATTGCTCCGCTAGTGCACTGGTAGAAAACCCAATAAACACCAATAGTGCGGCAAACCATTTGCATATCGCAGCGCCAAGGCATTTCAAATAATCAATTTTGTGAACGCGTTGCATTAATCGATTGCCTTTTTGTTTTGGTTTAGCCTGGTTATAAAATAGTCAAAATATTGACGATATGCGATTTCGTTTACTAAGTACCTGAAACATCGGCAGTTGGAACGCCAACTTTAGTGCTAAGTGAAAAAATTGTGAAAAATTTTTGTCCAAATCTTCGTTTTTTTTGCCCGAGAAGCGCTCATCAACAACGCTTATCAACAGTAAAAGCAATATAAGTGCCACAAGGGCACATTGATTTAAGAAGGATTTCCATTCAAGGAACTAGCGCCGTTGTCGATATGAATACTGCAAAATTATTGTGTGAGGAGCTAACCAATGGCGGGAATATTAGACGGTGTTGATCAACGTACCCAAATGGTGGGGGCGAATCGTCTCGAATTGTTATTGTTCCGCCTGGAAGGCTCGCAGCTATACGGCATTAATGTGTTTAAAGTACAGGAGGTCATCCGTTGTCCTGGATTAACCCATGTGCCGAATTCTCATCCGGCGGTAGTCGGCATTGCCAATATGCGCGGTAAGACTATTTCCGTAGTGGATTTGCAATATTCCCTAGGGCGCGCGCCAATCCCGGTGGAAAAACGTAAAGACGCTTTTGTCATCATTGCGGATTACAACCGTACTCTGCAGGGATTTTTGGTCCATGATGTAGAGCGTATTGTTAATATGAACTGGGAGGATATCTTGCCGCCACCCAGAGGCTCCGGCCGCAACCATTATTTAACGGCAGTGACTAAGCTGGAGAACAAACTGGTTGAGATCGTCGATGTCGAGAAAGTCTTAGCGGAAATCACGGGCAAAGAGGAAGAGGTATCCAAAGAACTGGTTGAAGGGAATCAACAAAAAGAACGTGCCGAAACCACGATATTGGTGGCGGATGATTCTTCGGTGGCAAGAAAACAAATTAAAAGAACCATGGATCAAATCGGTATAAATTGCGTATTGGCCAAAGATGGTAAGGAAGCCTTGAGTATATTACGCGATTTCGCCGAAAAAGAGGGCCCAATCAGCGATTATATCGGCCTGGTGATATCAGATATTGAAATGCCAAACATGGACGGTTATTCATTTACCACGGAATTGCGTAAACATCCGAAACTCAAAGATCTATATGTTATTTTGCATACTTCGTTAAGTGGCGTGTTTAACGAAGCCATGGTGCAAAAAGTGGGGGCCAACCAGTTTATTCCTAAATTCAGTCCCGACGATCTGGCCAACGCTGTGCTCAGTGGATTCGAGGCAAGTGAATCGTCGACCTCGGCGGCGTGAACGCTTAGGAGTACTAAGCGAAAAATAGCGGACTCTATATTTATAAAAAATCCCGTAAGGATACCGTGAGTAGCACAAGTCGAAACATGCCTAATCCAATCCAAAATATTACCCCAGAGGAATATCGCGCCTTCCGTTTATTGCTGGAGCAAGCGTCCGGGATTGTTTTGGGTGATAATAAGCACTATTTAGTGACCAGCCGACTAAACGGCATTATGAACGAGTTTGCGATCACATCGTTTTCCCTACTCATGGATCATATGAAGCGGGACCAGAAGCTGCGACAGAGAATCATGGATGCGATGACCACCAATGAAACCAGTTGGTTCCGCGACAATTATCCCTACGATGTGCTCAAAGAGAAGATTCTGCCCGAAGCGGCGAAACTAAAGCCCGTGAGTTATCGAATTTGGTCGGCCGCATGTTCTACCGGCCAAGAGCCGTATTCCATCAGCATGATTGTCTCGGAGTTTCTCTCCAGTCCCTTCAGCGGGTTGGGCGCGGATTGCGTGAAAATAGTCGGCACCGATATATCATCCTCTGCCATGCAGCAAGCCAAAAACGGCTGTTATGAAGGCGTATCCGTGACACGTGGTCTGTCACCGGAGCGGAAAAATCGATTTTTCAAACAGGCCGGTTCGAGTTGGGAAGTGGCCAGTGAAATACGTGGCCGGGTCAGTTTCCGGGAAATGAATCTGATGCAAAGTTATTCGTTCCTGGGCAAATTTGACCTGATCTTTTGTCGTAACGTATTGATTTATTTCTCACAAGAATTGAAACGGGACATTCTTAAGAGAATGACCCAAGTGCTGAATCCCAATGGCTATTTGATCCTGGGTGGCTCGGAGTCCATCAGCGGTTATAGTGATGAGTTTGAGTTGGTCAAATGGAACAGTGGGGTTATATATCGGCTCAAATAATAACGATGTGCAAGGGGCGAGGTACGAAGTCGCCCTTAGAACCTTTCACCTAGAACCTTCCACCTAGAACCTTCCACCTAGAACCTTCCACCTCGCCCGAAGTCGCCTTGCCGCCAAGCGGCCTTAGATTGCCGCTGTCATCAGCTTCCGCGCTCACAAATCTACGCTATCTA
>JASFLF010000155.1:0-7313 GCA_050118235.1 Gammaproteobacteria bacterium
ACAATTACTCCTTTCGATTGGCCAATCGCTTATTGGAAAATGATGATAGTGCCGCGGCATTGGAGATTACGCTCAACGGTCCCACACTGAAGTTTAATAGCGCCACGCAAATTGTTTTAGCCGGTGCGTTGATGCATTGCTCATTGGATGATGAGCCTGTGCCTTTCTGGCGGGTCATTGATGTTAAACCGGGTCAGATACTGAAAATCGGCAAGGTCACAGGGGCAGGCGCCCGAGCCTATCTTGCGGTGAAAGGCGGAATCGATTGTCCGGCTTATCTGGATTCAAGGGCAACGTTCACACTTGGGCAGTTTGGCGGTCATGTAGGGCGTGCGTTAATAGCGGGAGATGTATTGCACCTTCCCGGGCATATGGAGCAGACAGAAAATAAGCAATTGGCCGCCGGGTTAATACCAGAGATTGAGCATAACTGGGTATTACATGTGATGTATGGTCCACATGGTGCGCCTGACTTTTTTTCAGACCACTATATCGAAACATTCTTTGCAACTCAGTGGGAAGTGCACTACAACTCCAGCCGTACCGGCATTCGTCTGGTGGGCCCAAAACCGGAGTGGGCGCGCAGTGATGGTGGCGAGGCGGGGATGCACCCGTCCAATATTCATGACAATGCCTATGCCATCGGGACCGTGGACTTTACCGGCGATATGCCGGTGGTGCTTGGGCCCGATGGTCCCTCCTTGGGCGGCTTTGTTTGCCCGGCGACGGTAATTGCCGCCGATCTTTGGAAACTTGGGCAATTAAAAGCGGGCGACAAGATTTGCTTTGTGCCGGTTACAATTGAAACGGCCACCCGTCTCGAAGCGGCACAACTTCAATCGCTTAAAAATCTGCAGATAAACCCGCAGGCCATTAGCCCGGCTGAGCTGACGACACCTGTTATCAAGACTTTACCCGTCAGTGAAGACCGGCCACAAGTTGTCTACCGGCCATCGGGCGATAAATATCTGTTGGTTGAATACGGGCCGTTAGTGCTGGATATCGAACTGCGGTTTCGCGTGCACGCCTTAATGCTTTGGCTGAAAGAAAACGGTCCACAGGGAATCCTGGATCTTACGCCGGGAATCCGATCCTTGCAGGTGCACTACGACAGTCAAACTCTGACCATCAAACAGTTAATTGATGCCTTGGAACAGGCGGAGCACTCGCTATTACACATAGATGAACTGGATGTGCCAGCGCGCATCGTACACTTACCCTTGAGTTGGGATGATGAGGCCTGTCAACTGGCCATTAACAAATATATGCAATCGGTACGCAAGGATGCTCCCTGGTGTCCCAGTAATATCGAGTTCATCCGCCGAATCAATGGGCTGGACAGTGTGCAACAAGTCAAGGATATAGTCTTTGAAGCAAGCTATTTAGTCATGGGACTGGGTGATGTTTATCTTGGCGCACCGGTGGCCACGCCGGTTGATCCGCGTCATCGCCTGGTGACCACAAAATACAATCCGGCCCGCACCTGGACGGCTGAAAATTCCGTGGGTATCGGGGGTTCTTATTTGTGCGTCTATGGCATGGAAGGGCCGGGGGGCTATCAATTTGTGGGCCGAACCCTGCAAATGTGGAATCGCTATCATCAAACCAAAGAGTTTGAAAAACCCTGGTTATTGCGTTTTTTTGATCAAATCAGATTCTATGAAGTTGGTGCCGAAGAATTAAAACAGATTCGTAAAGATTTCCCAAAAGGCCGTTATTCCATCAATATTGAACCCACCACCTTTAACCTGTCTGACTATCGCCAATTCCTTAAAGGTCAAGAGTCTGATATCGAGCAATTCACGCAACAGCGTCAACAGGCGTTTGACGAGGAGTTACAGCGCTGGATCGAATCAGGCCAGATCCATTTCGAATCGGATCAGGACTTCACCAGTTCCATGGGTGATGAAGAGACAATACCTGAAAATTGCGTGGCGGTGGAAAGCACGGTGGCCGGGAGTGTGTGGGAAGTTCTGGTTAGTCAGGGTGATCAGGTGAGCGCAGGACAACCGTTGGTTATATTGGAATCCATGAAAATGGAAATTGAAATTACCGCGCCACATGCCGGAACAGTGTATGCGATTAACCGTGTTGCCGGTAGTCAGGTTAACGCGGGGCAGGCGTTACTGATTATCGAGGAAGACTGATAATGAATATAAATATGACTATAACTGCATTGTTAAAGGCCTATCGTAACGGGGAATCCACACCACAACAGGTTATTGATGAGATTCTTAGCAAATGTGATGAGTATGAGACACACAACCTTTGGATAACCCGTTTAAGCCGGGAGCAGATCCAGGTATATATAGATAGAATTGCCGCGCGCTCCATCGATGAATTGCCGTTATATGGTATTCCGTTTGCCATCAAGGACAATATTGATCTTGCCGGTGTCCCGACCACAGCCGCTTGTCCTGCGTATCAATACACCGCTGGCCAATCCGCGTTTGTCGTGGAGCGGCTCATTAACGCCGGCGCCATCCCCATTGGCAAGACCAATATGGACCAGTTTGCGACGGGGCTGGTGGGTACCCGATCGCCTGAACCATGGGGAGCCTGTAAGAATGCCTTCGACACTGATTATATATCGGGCGGCTCAAGTTCCGGTTCTGCCGTTACCGTAGCACTGGGATTGGTGTCCTTTTCACTCGGGACTGATACCGCCGGTTCCGGCCGCGTACCTGCCGCGTTTAATAATATAATTGGTGTTAAACCCTCACGCGGTCTGCTTAGTATGACTGGCGTGGTACCGGCTTGCCGCAGTTTAGATTGCGTCAGTATCTTTGCGTTATCTACGGATGATGCCAATCTGGTTTTGGCGCAGGCGGCGGGATACGATCACAACGATCAATACAGCCGGCCATGTCCATACGATAATAATCAGCGCCATTATGGAATGCCGGCGTGGTCATCGGCTAAGTCCGCAAAGGAGAAATTTGTCTTTGGTATTCCGCAACCCGAACAGTGGGAATTCTTTGGCAATGAATCGGCCAGACACTTATACCAACAGGCCATTGATCAACTGATCCATTTGGGCGGCCGCGCGCTCACCATTGACTACACTCCTTTTATAAAGGCCGCGCGTTTACTCTATGAAGGTCCTTGGGTGGCAGAGCGTTATGTTGCCATCGAGGAACAAATCAGTCAGCATCCGGAACAACTTCTGCCGGTTATCCGGGAAATAATCAGCCAAGGTAAGAACAAAACGGCGGTTGATGCCTTTAAAGCCGAATATGAGATGCAACGTTACCGGAAAGTTGCGCAAGAAACATTCGGGCAAATCGATTTTATGGTAACGCCCACGGCAGCAACTATATACACCATTGACGAGGTCAATGCCGACCCCATTAAGCTCAACAGTAACCTGGGATATTATACGAATTATTTAAACCTGCTCGATTGCGCAGCCGTTGCCGTCCCCGCCGGACGGCTTGACAACGGTTTACCCTGGGGCATAAGCCTGATCGCACCGGCCATGCAGGATAGAAAGCTATTGTCATTTGCCAAGTTGTGGCAGGAAAACAGTGCGCAGCATCCGGGCGCATTGGATATATCCATCACATCAACAACTGCGCCAACAGTTGAATATCACAGCCATATCCCGGTAGTCGTTTGTGGTGCGCACCTTGAGGGATTACCACTGAACTGGCAACTGACCGAACGAGGGGCAAAGTTGCTGGAGCGCACCTCAACATCAGCTAAATATCGTATGTATGCCTTGGCAGGGGGGCCACCTTTCCGGCCGGGGCTGATTCGAGATGAAACGGCAGGTCAAGAAATCGAAGTGGAAGTATGGTCGGTGCCAAAGAACGAGTTTGGCAGCTTCGTGGAAGGGATTCCCGCGCCGCTCGGCATTGGCAAAGTGGAATTAAAAAATGGAACCTGGTTGCCCGGCTTTATTTGTGAAGGATATGGCATCGCGGATGCGCAGGAGATTACCGAGTTTAGAAGCTGGCGATCCTATAGTTCACAATAGACAAATGGTTTTATCGCTATTGTTGACAATGGATGATCATGCTTGCCCGTCACCTCCCCCGCTTTCCTTCAACAACATCGAAGATGTGATGACACCTCGTCGACGCGGGCACTTGGACAAACCCCACCGAATTCAATACAATCTCCTTAAATAAGCGCGCGGCACCACCACGCGGTATAGTCCAACCGACACTTATCTACTGTGCGCCCAAACATACAGTGAATAAATGCTAACCCGTTAGCTGTATAAATTATATGATCCGTATTCGAAATGCTACACAAGATGACATCGAGCCATTCAAGGAAGTCATCAAATCCTCCATTTTGGTGTTGTGTAAGGATTTTTATACTCCGGATCAAATAAAGGCATTATTAGGCCAATTTCCAGATTTTGATTTATATGCGAAATGGATTGATGAGAGAGTACTGATTGTTGCTGAAAATAACGGAGTTGTTATTGGCTTTGCGCAATACACTCCAGAATTGGCTCTTATTGAAGCCGTTCACGTTGAACCTTCAATGGCGCGGAGTGGCATAGGAAAGATGTTGGTTAATGCGATTGAAAAAGTAGCAATGAGTCAAGGAGCATCAAAGATCAGCTTAGAGTCTTCATTAAATGCGGTGGAATTTTATAAAAAATGCGGCTACCAGCGAAAGCAATCGAGTAGTTATCTTTGTAAGGGCGGCGTTACATTAGAAACGGTTAGCTTTGAAAAAGTTCTGAACAGCTAACCAACCGCTGAAACCAATGCCGGGAAGCGGGGTAGCACCTCGTGGAAGTTACGGTGGCGGAGCGGCCAGCAAAAAGCGTTAAGGCACAAGCTAACTATGGAAATATCAAAGTACGCATATTCTCAGCTGTCATCTCAATCAGTCGGCCATCTAGTTGCGTTATTTTATGACTTCCCCGAGACTATCAGCTGCAAATTTTATGTATTGGGCTTGCATGATAATTACTTAATTGAGAACGAACACGAAAAGTATATTCTACGTATATATAGGAATGATTGGCGTTCACCGGAGGAAATATACTTTGAGCTTGAATTGCTAGACTTCCTTGATGCCGGGAATGCGCCCGTTGCCTCTCCACTTCCCACCAAAACCGGTGAGTTTAGTTTTTTTATTGACAGTCCGGAGGGAAAAAGACTGGCCGCGCTATTTTGTTATGCGGACGGCTATGCACCCGGAAATAAAATTTCGGTTGAGGAAAGCGCGTTACTAGGGAAGGCTGTTGCAAGTGTGCATCAAATAACTGATAAGTTTGAAACCGCTCATACCAGGCAGGTTTTAGATATTCCATATCTCCTTGACCAATCGATACTCGCAATAGAGCCCTTTATAGATGCAGAAGCGAGGAGTTATATGAATACGGTACAATTTGTACTTAAAGACGCCCTGGCGTCGCTCTCCCCGGAGGCGGACATTTATGGTATTTGCATTGGCGATGTTAATCCAACAAACCTTCATATTAATACCAAAAAAGAAATTACTCTATTCGATTTTGATCAGTGCGGTTACGGTTACAGGGCGTTTGAGATTGGGAAATTCATATCATCAGTTCACTCTATAAAGTCGAAACTCTCCATCGCTAGCGCATTTATAGACGGCTATCAGAAGGTTCGGCGATTAACCAAGGAAGAACTTTATGCAATACCCTATTTTGAAATAATTTCAATCATCTGGGTAATGGCCATTCACGCTTACAATGCAAACCGCATCGGCTACAAATGGTTGGAAAAACCATTCTGGGATCGACAACTGGCTGTTCTTAAAGAATTGGATAACCTAATACACAACCAATAAATCCAGCCATCGCAAAAAGTATGCGGTAATCTGGTGTCTGAGATTGTTCGCTAATGACATACGTAAAAGTTAAAGGAGTCTTTTTTGAAAATTAAGATTTTAGGCGCTGGTATTGGAGGCCTAAGTACAGCAATAGCATTGAGGAAAAACGGTTTTAATGTGGAGGTCTACGAAAGACATGAATGCAGAAGCGATATTGGTGCTGGAATTGTCTGCTGGCCCAACGCTTCTTTCGTGCTGGATCAACTAGGATTACTCAGTGATATAGCGAAACATTCAGGGCTGCCGACAAGGATGAATCGCAGATCCAGTGAGGGCGAAGAACTAGGTATGCTTAATCTTTTAGACCTTAACGAGAAAATGGGGTACTCTAGCTTTTCTATTCTAAGACTAGATCTAATGAGAGTACTAGAGTCGCATGCAAAAAAGCTTGGCGTGGAAATTAAATACGGAAATAGAATAGAAAAATTGGTATCTTCCAAAGCGGGATATACAGGCATTTTTTTAGACAACGGGAATATCGAACATGCCGACGCGATTATCGGAGCGGATGGACGAATGTCCTCCGTGACGCGAGAGTTTGTTAAAGGTGAAAACACTCCCGTATACCAAGGATTCATAAACTGGATTGGAGTATATAAGAGTCGTAATCCTATATTTCACGATATTCAAGTTACTGACTATTGGGGTGTTGGAAAACGATTCGGAATCGTTCCTGTTTCATCCACCATCGCATACTGGGCCGGGGGTGTTTCCTCGTCAACATTAGACGAAAAAGACCCACAAAACTATCAGTCGGATTTGCTCTCGCTTTTCAGAAACTGGCCGTCTCCAATTGAAACCTTAATTCGTGAAACACATCTTGCAAATATTAATAAATTATATGTGCACGATCATAATCCTATGGAGCGCTGGCACAAAGATAACGCATTAGTTATAGGTGATGCGGCTCACGCAGCACTTCCGACCTCAGGGCAAGGGGCTTGCCAAGCACTTGAGGATGCGTGGCACTTGGCGAACTTATTTAAGAAGTATGAGGATGATTTGGAGTCGATATACAACAAATTTACTGAGCATCGATTTTCCAAAACCACGGGGATTACTATGGGCGCGCGGCAACTGGCATCATCGTTATTCAATACCGACCCAGGTTACTGTGTGCAGAGAAACAAAAAAAGTATTGGCACTGACTACGAAGCAGTGGTTAGTGGAATGGCTACGGGTTGGTCAAGTGGATTGCCAATAGGCGTATAACAAAGGCGGTTTAGATTGGTTTTGCACCTTCATACCATGCTTATTTGGTTTGCGCTCTTTGCTCGCTTCTCGGTTGTGGATTCTTACTTGCCGGATTGTTCCGGGCTCTGAAAATTTGATTAAACGCATATCCGCCATAACAAGTGGTTCGAAAATGTTTAGCCGACATGGTTGTATGTACAACTTTTATCATCTATACATTGGCAAATATTTGAACGATGTCTTTATTTCAATATCAATACTCTGACGCGAGTGGTGAATCGAATTCGGGACGATGC
>JASFLF010000156.1:0-7294 GCA_050118235.1 Gammaproteobacteria bacterium
TTCTTACTTTTTTGCACCATATTGTTGGACGCTTTTTGAGCTTCGAACAATGTGGGCGTTTGATCCAAAATACGGCCAACCAAGTCGTGAACGGTTTCGAAAAGCTCACTAACTTCGGCTAATTTGTCGCGAGCATCAGGATCACGCACGCGCTGGATGTTCATTTTGCGGTTACCTTTGAGCATGGCGTCCAGAACCCTGCCGAACAATGCAGCGTCACGGCCGAAGCGGTCTGCCGCGGAAGCGGCGCCCTGGCCACCTTGCAATACTTTGTTGGCGTTAACCGAGATCCGCGGAATCAACATCAACTGGCGGGCGGCTACATAGACCTGGCTGGCGTTGGCGCCGGATTCGATCATGATACTGACCACCTCATCGGAGACCGCCAACAAGGTAGGCATGGTTTCGTTCACGGCGCCCACGAATTCGGACAGCATCCGGATGGTGCCTTCCGCTTCGAGAATGGTGTCGGCGTTTTGCTTAAACTCGTTCCACTGCTTGGTCACTTCCATCAAATCAGCTTGAACGGTTTCCGGCGCCGGCGGCAGGCCAGTCTCCTCGTTACCCATGGTGAGTTTTTGTAGGATGCCTTCGAACGCGTTACGGCCTTGCTTCAAGTTCTTGAACGCCTCCACGTTGGCCGATGACGCCTCCACCGCGTCTTTTACGATACTCTGGGACAACACCCGCTGCTCACCCGCCAAACTGATATATTCTTTATCATTGGTGGAGTCAGTCGCCACTTGCGATGTGATATAAGCCAACGCCACCAGTGAGGCCAACAAGGCTCCGCCGATAACAAGTTGAATTTTATCTACGGACAGTTTGGATGTGATTGCACTCATAATAATTGGCTCCTGCCTGTCAAAGTTTTACAAAGATAGTGATCGGTTAACACGATGTGTTCGCCAGTGGTTATGTGCCGGCAGTTTGTGCCGGCAATGTCTTTACACGCGGGCCGCGATGAACTTTTGGGGTTACATAGGGTTCGGTAATACATAATCCAGGATATCCATGGTTTGGTTACTAATGTTTACTAATATTATTAAGGTTAATAAGGGGGTTGCTTCATTCAGAGTTCGTTTATACATGGTTATACCGCCACTTGAAAGAATTCCGGGTGTATAGCCAGTGCGTGCATGTTAAAGACGAGTGTTTCCACTTCGTTTTGGCGAAACGCGCCTTGGATATAGCTGCGCATTGAATCGTCGAATTTTTTCACCGCAGTGACTTTATCGTCGTCACTGAAGTGTTTCAATCCGAGGACTTCATCCACCACGATACCCACCGTCATATCTTCGTATTTAACCACCAAAATGCGGGTTTTTTGCACAATGGTGGCGACTTTTTTACCCAAATAGCCGTTTAAGTCCATCACAGGTAACAGCGTGCCACGAACGTTGGCCACGCCTTTTACCCAAGGTTTGGTGCCCGGCACGATGGTAAGGTTGGGGTAGTGCAATATTTCGTTAACCTGGTCCAGCGGGGCCACCAGGTTTATATCGCCAATACGAAATCCAATGCCGCTCCAGGTTTCTTGAATATCCACCTGTTGCGGCAAACCTTTGGCGGCTGCTTTGCCTTGCTGTTCGATGTCAAATAACAGCTGTATGGGGTGTTTGTGTCCGAAGTCTGACATTCTCCTGCCTAATGATACGTTCCTTAGTGTCCTTATACTTAAATATTACTTACAAACGGCTTATGCGGCGCCTAAAATACCATTGATTTTATTCACTAGCTCTTTTTCTTTTGCCGGTTTGGTAATGTAATCTTTTGCCCCTTGACGCAAGCCCCACATTTTATCGGTTTCTTGATCTTTGGTGCTAACAATAATAATGGGTATGTTATTGGTCACCGGATCGGTGCTGATTTGGCGCGTCGCCTGGAAACCGTTCATGCCAGGCATGACCACATCCATCAGGATTAAGTCAGGATGTTCCGCCTTGGCTTTGGCAATGCCTTCTTCGCCACTACTGGCAGTGGATACCGCAAACGCGTTTTTTTCCAACATAGTCTTCAGCACGTGGATTTCTGTTGGTGAATCATCAACGATTAATATATTAGCCATTCATTGGTTCTCCCATGGGATATTTCACTGTAATTTGGCGCTCGGCGCCACTCTTCACCCACCCGCTTTTTTTATGTAATAGTATTCGTTCAGTGCGCGACATTCACATGTTCAGATATCGCGCTTAATAATTCGTCTTTAGTAAATGGCTTGGTCAAATATTGATCCGAACCCACAATTCTTCCCCGGGCGCGGTCAAACAAGCCGTCTTTACTGGTTAATAAAATCACCGGTGTATTTTTATACAGGTGATTGTTCTTAATTAACGCACAAGTTTGATAACCGTCCAATCGCGGCATCATAATATCGATAAAAATCACGTCCGGATTTTGATCGGTGATTTTCGAAAGCGCCTCAAAACCGTCGGTGGCGGTTATCACTTCGCAACCGGCTTTTTTTAACAACGTTTCGGCGGTGCGGCGTATTGTTTTACTGTCATCAATGACCATCACCTTAATACCTTGCAAAGAAGGTTCAGTTGCCTCACTAGCCACCGTAGCACCTCATAAATTGATTAATAATTAAACAGATTTGCACATTCCCTAACAAAGAAAGGGCTTTGTTATCCTTTTTGGTGGAGAATCCAGCCGTTTTTAACGTACAGGTGTTGATAAATCAATAGCATCCTTTGTTATGTTAACCGCTTTGTTAACACCTATATGCAAAAAATAGTCCTATGTTAGCTGGCTATACCCGGTACCGTTTCCCACGTTATCGGCTTTAGTGTATTAGACTTTAGTGTATAGTGATCCAACACCCTGTTATGCCTAAATTATTCGCGGTCATTTTGTATAGGTTTTCGTGTCTCAGCTACAGCCTGGTCGCGATTTTGGCTAGTCCTATTGGCTAGTCCTAAAGGATTTGTTGAATGCCCCTCCCCTGAAAGGATATGTGTTATGTATCGTGCCCCCAGTCTATTATTATATTAAACGTTTGATTACCGCGGTTTAATCCTGCGTCATCTGCGCGCGTTCATTATATAGGGACAACGTCATTTACAACACTTCCGATGACTACCGCCATGGTCCGTCGTTGACAGCCATAAGCGTTTTTTCTAATGGCGATTTTAAAAAGAACGTTATAGGCTCTAAATTCTGTAGAATTCTAATGGCAATATATAGACAGCTCAAGGGCTTGCAATGAATCCTGGAGGTGTAAACGGATTATTTTGTTAATTTGGTTAAAAAACAACCAATGTTAACCGCAAATTTAACGCTGATTTCGGATGCTAGCGATTTATAATCCAAAAAGCAGAATTATAAATCTGATAAATAGATTAAAAAGCAGTTACTATGTTTATAAAAGGTATACACTTTGATATTACATAATCCGTGTTAAACAAAAAGATACCCTTATGATAAAACTTGGCGTGGTTATGGATCCCATCGGATCCATTAACATTAAAAAAGACAGTACCTTTGCTATGTTGTTGGAAGCGCAAGCCCGCGGCTGGGCGCTTTACTATATGGAAATGGCTGATTTGTATATACAGGACTCCAGCTGTCACGCGTTCATGCGCCAGTTACAGGTCAAAGACGATGCTTCAGGGTGGTTTTCCTTGAGTACCGGTGATTGCCTGGCATTGACCGAGCTGGATGTAGTGTTGATGCGCAAAGACCCACCAGTGGATATGGAGTATATTCACGCCACTCAGTTACTCGAGCGCGCCGAAGCACAAGGTGTGCTGGTGATCAATAAACCGGCCGCTTTGCGCGACGCCAACGAAAAACTGTTTACCACCTGGTTCGGACAGTGCACTTGCCCAACAGTGGTGACCCGCAATCTGCCGCAACTCAAAGAATTTTTGAATTTACAGAATGATATTATTGTCAAACCGCTGGACGCCATGGGCGGCTCTTCCATCTTTCGTGTCAAACGCGGTGATCCCAACACTAACGTCATTTTTGAAACCATTACTCATAACGGTCGTGCTTACGCCATGGCGCAGCGGTTTATTCCGGAAATCAGCCGGGGGGACAAACGCATTTTGCTCATTAATGGCGAAGCGGTGCCGTACGCCTTGGCGCGCGTACCGGCGGAAGGTGAGACTCGCGGCAATCTTGCCGTCGGCGGTAAAGGCGTGGGGGTGGAATTGACGGAGCGGGATGATTGGATATGCCGCCAAGTCGCACCGACACTCAAGGAGAAAGGACTGATTTTTGTGGGTTTGGATGTGATTGGTGATTATTTAACCGAAGTCAATGTGACCAGCCCTACTTGCATACGCGAGCTGGACGCGCAATACGGCATTAATATCAGCGCCAAGCTGATGGACTTTATAGAATCCACACTCCACTCGAAATCCAACTCGTAATAACTTTATTAGTGCTATTTTGATTGCTATGCGTTTTTTCTTTATTGCGGTTTTACTGTGGTCGGCAACGGGATGCGGTCAAAAGCCTGAGGCCTATCATGAACAACTCATTGGTTTTGGCACGTTAATCGACGTTAAAATATGGGGTGTGGACGAAGAGACAGGCCGCAAAGCGGTTCGTGCCATTGATGATGATTTCAAATACATGCATTACGCCTGGCACGCCTGGAATCCGGGGCCGCTGAGCAGGATTAATGAATTACTGCCCACCGGCGAGCGGTTCAGCGCACCGCCGTCTATCATTCCCCTCATCAATAAAGCCAAAGAATTTGCGGCCAAAAGTAATGGGAAATTCAATCCCGCTATCGGCCGCTTAATTAAACTGTGGGGATTTGCCAGTGATGATCCGCCCCACGGGCCGCCGCCCACACCGGAACAAATCCACGCCATATTGGATAAAAAACCCTCAATGGATGATGTGGTGATAGACGGCATCGAAATGTACGGCACCAACGATGCCGTAAGGTTGGATTTCGGCGGTTTCGCCAAAGGTTACGGCGTGGATGTGGCGATCGAGCACTTGCGGGAAATGGGCATTACCAATGCCGTTGTGAATGCGGGCGGAGACTTGCGCGCCATCGGCCGGCACGGCAATCGGCCGTGGCGCATCGGCATTCGCAATCCCCGCGGCCCGGGAATCCTGGCGTCGGTGGATGTGCAAGGCGATGAGTGTGTGTTTACCTCCGGCGACTATGAACGCTATTTCGAGTACGAAGGCATTCGCTATTATCACATTTTGGATCCACGCACCGGTTATCCCGCCCGCGGCGCCACATCGGTGACGGTGTTTGACGACAGCGCCGCCGAAGCGGACGCCGCGGCCACCGCCATTTTTGTGGCCGGTCCCGAAGAATGGTATGAGGTGGCTAAGTCCATGGGCGTCAAAGCCGTCATGCTGGTGGATACCCGCGGTACGATTTATATGACGCCTAACCTGAAAGACCGTATTTACTTCGATGTAAAGCCGCTGCCGAAAATTATTTATAGTGAGCCATTACCAACCACCGTTGAAAGTGAATAAATAAACGTGAACAGTTTAACCCAAGCCTTAAAACATCGCGTGGTCCCAGGTGATGTGTTGGTTCTTCTGTCGGCATTGATTTTGCTGGGTTTCCTTTACAGTAACTATTGGCGGGATGCGTATCTTGGCAACCAGGCGGCCATTATGGTCGCGGGCAAACACTGGTTGAATGTGGATTTGTTTCAAAACCAATGGATTGATGTACCGGGGGCGCTGGGTGTGAGTAAAATTCAGGTGGAGGACGGCAAAATCCGTTTTGTGCAATCGCCGTGCGATAGCAAACAATGCATACACCAAGGCTGGATCAGTCAAGGCGGCGAGCTGGCGGCGTGTTTGCCCAATAAAGTCAGCGTGCAAGTGTTGAGCGCCGATCCCCGCTTTGACAGCATTAATTTCTAAGCAGACACTAAAAGCAAAACCGTGAATAACACCATGCAAAGCCACCGCGATGACTGCATTGTCGCCGGACTGGCCGCCTTGGCCATCACCATTCATATCGCCGAAAGTGCCTTGCCCAGCCCACTACCCGGCGTGAAACCTGGTTTGGCTAATGTGATCACATTGGTGGCTTTATTGATGTTTGGCTGGAGAGTCGCGGCTTGGGTGGCGTTTTTACGGGTACTGGTGGGTAGTTTATTCATCGGCACGTTTTTATCGCCGGCTTTTATGTTAAGTTTTAGTGGCGCCTTGTGCTCCATCCTGGTGCTAGGTGTGGTGGGCGGTTGGGCGCGAAAACACTGGGGCAAAGGACACCGGTCTCTGGCGCCCGGTCCGGTGGGATTGGGCATATTGGCGGCTATGGCGCATATGACGGGCCAATTTTTTGCCGCCTATTGGTTGTTTATCCCCCACAAAGCGTTGTTTAATTTACTGCCCGTCCTAATGACGGCGGCTCTGATCTTTGGCATTATCAGCGGCCTGATCGCCACCAGTATGATAAATTATTTGCAACCCGGCTCGAATCAATCGTTATATGGGTTTTCAAAACATACGTTTTCTAAATAGATAGATTTAAGGTAGAACCATCATGGCAACCATAGCGCAAACGCCTGCACAACTTGTCAATATCAAAGCGGATGACCGGTTGGGATTAACCGTATTTTTTGCGGTCGTATTGCACAGCTTAATCATTTTGGGAGTGAGCTTCGCACAGCCCGAGAAGAAAAATCCCCCCGAGAAACTGCCGGGTCTGGAAGTGACTCTGGTGCAAAGCAAGACTGACAAAAAAGTCGAAGATGCCGATTTTCTTGCCCAAGCCACTCAGGAAGGTGGCGGCAACAGCGACGAGCAAGTCAGACCCACATCGGCGGTGGAACCTTTGGTCGCGACCGGTCAAGTGGGCGACGTCTCTCAATTGACGCCACAAACCGTATTGCCCCAGCAAATGGAGCAATCGCGCATGCAAATCATGACCACCACCCAGTCCGACCGCCGTGTGGCATCGGAAAAAGACCAACCGGACCTGCCCACCGAGCAACTGGACGAAGCCACGGCGCAGTTATTAATGGTCAACAAAGAAATCGCCCGCCAAAGCGCCGAAATTGACATCATGCGCCAGGCCTACGCCAGCCGGCCCAAGAAAAAGTTTTTGTCCGCCAAAACCAAAGAATACAAATGGGCGTCGTATGAAGAAAGCTGGCGCAATAAAATTGAACGAATCGGCACGCTCAATTTCCCCGATGCCGCCCGGCGCAGCAAGCTTTCCGGTGATGTGCGAGCGACGGTGACCATACGCGCCGACGGCAGCGTCAAAGAGGTGAAAATAACCAAATATTCCGGCCACAAAGTCTTGGACGACGCCGTGAAACGCATCGTGAAAATGGCCTCTCCT
>JASFLF010000157.1:0-7286 GCA_050118235.1 Gammaproteobacteria bacterium
AGACATTCTCGACATGGCGCATCAGCGCCTGGTGGCCAAACTGGACTACTCCACCATCGCATTTCAATTTATGCCAAAAGAGTTTACATTAAGCGAATTACAAACGGTGTACGAAATCATATTGCAACAAGAAGTGGACAAACGGAATTTTCGCAAATGGGTATTGGCACTGGAGAACATCGAGGAAACCGGCAACGAGCGAAGAGAGGGGCCGCACAGGCCAGCCAAGCTGTACCGGATCACCAATCCGGGTGAAGTTGAAATTATCAAGTAATTGAGGTGTAACATGGAAACGAAAGTAAACGAAGCCGTAATTTGGGATAAGGTTCGCACGGCACTGGAGTATCAGTCGGGTGATGAAACGTTGTCACAAGATAACAAACAGCATCTCAAGGATAATATCAAGCGCCTCTTAAAAGAAAAAGACGCCGTTTTGGTCGCCCATTACTACACTTCCGCTGAGTTGCAGGACTTGGCGGATGAAACCGGGGGTTGTGTCGCCGACTCTTTGGAAATGGCCCGGTTCGGCACACAACATTCCGCCAAAACCATAATCGTCAGCGGCGTCAAGTTCATGGGCGAAACCGCTAAAATTCTCAATCCGGAAAAAACCGTGTTAATGCCCGACCTGGATGCTGAATGCTCCCTGGATCTGGGCTGTCCCATCGATGAATTCAGCCGGTTTTGCGATGCGCACCCCGACCGCACTGTTGTGGTCTATGCCAACACCAGCGCCGCCGTCAAAGCGCGCAGTGACTGGGTGGTTACCTCCAGTATCGCCGTGGATGTATGCCGTTATTTAAAACAAAAAGGCGAGAAAATCTTGTGGGCGCCGGACGTGCATCTGGGTAACTATGCGCAAGAACAATCCGGCGCTGACATGTTACTGTGGCAAGGCAGCTGTGTAGTGCACGATTCCTTTCGCTCCAACGCCTTAAAAGAGCTCAGCGAGCAACATCCCGATGCCGGTATCCTGGTACATCCCGAATCGCCGCAAGATGTCATCCACATGGCCGATGCCGTTGGCTCAACCACGCAGCTGATCAATGCCGCTAAGGAACTGCCCCACAAGAAATTCATCGTTGGTACGGATCTGGGGCTGATCCACAAAATGAAAGAGGCCGCGCCCGACAAGGAATTTATGGTCGCACCCACAGGTGGCGCCGGAGCTACCTGTTTGAGTTGCGCGCACTGCCCATGGATGGCGTTAAACAGTTTGGAAAAACTCGAGCAAGTGTTGCAAACCGGTGCAAATGAAATTCATGTGGAAGAATCCATTCGCCAAAAGGCCCTGCTGCCTTTGCAGCGCATGCTGGATTTCAAGAAAACAATGTCGGATTAGTCACTTTTCCACACGTTGAATGAATGGCCCCCTCATATTTTCACCACGAAGCGCACGAAGAACATGAAGAAAAACAAATTCAATAAAATTTTGAGAATAGGCCTGAGTTGCTATGCCTAAGGAACCCCTGAATAAGTCTGTTACGACGTTTCAAGCGCGATCAGCAATACTTAACCTTCTGTTTGAATTCAAGTTCCATGGTATAAGATCCTTCGCTGTCGCTCAGGATGACACTTATTCAGAGATTCCCTAAGGGTAGCCCCACCCTCATGAAACTGTTTTCTAAACGAGGCGCGCTTTTAACTCTTCGAGTTCTTCGTGCGCTTCGTGGTTCATTTTTTACGAATTAAAAACTCACATCCAGGCCCACTTTCAAAGTCGTGTCCGTGTTCTTAACGCCTGAGACGGGTTTGCTGTCGTGGGAGACATCCAGAGAGATTTTAGCGGCCAGCGATTCCGTGAGATTGCTCACCAACGATGCATCTTCGATAGCCCTGAAATCATCCAAATAGCCCAGATTGGGTTGGTAGTAAGTGGTGCTGACCACGGATACATGTTCATTGATCTGGGCTTTAACGACGAAATACATATTGCCCCGCCAGGCGTTTTTGGTGTCATCTTCCTCGGCGGTAGACTCAATATCGAGTTTTTCTTTTTCATAAAATCCCCCAAGCCCGAAAAATCCTTTCATTGCGTCGGATTGCGACCACAAGCCGATTCTGGCACCACCTCCTACCAACAGTCGCAAAGTCAAGCGAGTAAATTCATCAGAGGAAGCTTGCGCAAAGCCTTCCCAAGCATATTTAGACGTCATTTGATGTATATGGCGCCCATGAATAAATGCTTTGTTTTTATCGCGCACGCCGGCGCTTTGCCCGTATTGATAATTCATTAACACAAAGTTGGTTATCGCATCCTTTTTTCGCACTAATTTCAGCCCCGTGGAAACGGAGCTCTTTTCCGTATTGCCGTATTCACCAATGGCGTTAATATCAAACGCCCCGCTATAGCCTTCCGGAGTTTTGCCTAAGTGCACGCTTTCCATGCTGACAATGGCATGGGCAGGCCCTACGAAAAATAAGGTCAATAGAAAAACTAAACGCAATATATTCATATCTCCTCATTAACTCTTGTTAAGTAACTCTTGCTAACTAATTAAAGAAATCATATCGTGATTTGGCGATGATGAAAACCAACTTTCTTTCATCCAAATTAAAAACCCCACGCCGTTTCCGGCGCAGGGCTCGTTGGGATGCAAGGGTTACAGTAGAGCTGTTAAATCAATATTCCCACTGGAAAGACACAAACGCCCTATAGCGATCATAGTCGTAACGCAAATCCGTGGTATTTTCATCCACGTACTCAAAATCCACTACGATGGCTTTATTTTTATCTAACTTGGTCGTTGCAGACACATTCAGGTCGGTACCGTCATACTGTTTGGCAATACCAACCTCACGGTTATCAAACGCAAATGCATTGGGATAGTCCCGTTCCCAATAAGCATATGATAATTTGATTTTGTTGTTTTTATTAATCTCATAATGCACGCGGACTTTAAACAAATCCTTGGTATAGTTATCGTATCCCACATATTTGTCCGTGCGCGTTTTGCGCTCATAGTCCAAGTAAGTGAGCCATGCATTGTTGATCCTGTGCCGCAAAGTGATATCAAATTTATTGTATTCATATTCACGCGGCGGATTCGGCTGCCGGTTAGTGGTTAATCTACCATCCTCATTACGTGAGGGTCGCTCGTCATAATCATAGGTGTAATACTTATATCCTAGGGTTAATTTTGTAGGTTTTGCGATCTGGTATTTCACATCGCCCCCCAGGAGAAAATAGGTGTGATCATACTGACTCACCGCAACGGGGTCTTCGTAGTCCCGCTCAGAGAATTTCAGGTCTATGTTGTATTGTATTTCGCTGATACGATTTTTGTATTCCGCTTCGACACCGATGGCATCATAGGTATAGCGATTGGACACATCAAGACCTCCCGAGGAGGTTTGCTCTTCGCCCGTATCTCTATCCAGGTACAAGCGCTTTTTGTGCTCTAACAACCCCCCGACATAAATACTGTGGGTTTTTCTGCCAACATTATCGAATACGTATTCATCTCCAAGCCTGATTTTATGAGCATAGTTGTTGGCGTTGTCGTACGCTGAATCCGTGTATAACTCGCCATCGAATTTATAGGAAGTCACTAGATAGTTTTGGTCACTGATTCCTTTTATGAAATCCAGATTCAATTCAGCGGGAATCAGTGTTCCGGATTGTATGCTAGGTTCAATGTGCTTGTAGGTTTTATCATTAACACCAACCACACAGTTTGGTTCTGTATTAATATTGCAAGGATCAGCGTAGTTAATATACGCATCGCTCGGCGCTCGATATATATTACTATCATAGCCCAAGCCAACGGTCACATCCAATTGCAGACCTGTTTTCAGCGCCCCTTTATCTGAATTTTCGGATTTTCCCACAGAGGCCGCATGGGCGTAACTGGAAAGTACGAGTACTACAACAGACAAACTCTTAATACATCTAATCATCACAACCTCTAAACATTAACTAACCAAGATTCAAAATACTGTCCAATTCCTTTTTAATTTCCACATTACCTGGCTCAAGCTTTAACGCCTTTTCCAGTTCTGACCTGGCTTCCTGAATTTTCCCCTCGGATCGGTATGCCTTACTCAATAACATTCGCAAGCTGGTGCTATCGGGTTTTCGGTCCAGGGCCTCTTGCAACAAAACCACAGCCAAGGCATTTTCGTGCCTGGTAATGTATACTTCCGCCAAAAATCGCCTCGCTCGCACACTTTCCGGTTCCAATTCCAACGTTTTTGCCAGTGCGGTCTCCGCTTCATTGTTTTTACCTTGCTTGACATAGGCGATACCGATATTCAACCAAGCCGACGCATAGTTTGGATCTTTTTCCAACACCGCCGTATATAATTCAACAGCCTTGGCATACTGGTTATTTTTAGCATATCGAACAGCCAGGTTGAGCTGCGCTTTTTGATAGCCGGGCCTGATCTTCAATGCCTGCTGATAAGCGTTTATGGCTTTGTCGTCTTGATCCATTCGGCTATATAGGACACCAAGATTAAACCAGGCCTGGGAGTAATTCTTGTCGTAAGTGGCCGCAGCCAGCAATGCATCTTCCGCCTCGCGGTATTGAATGTTTTGCATGTAGACCAATCCCAGGTTATACCAGGCTTCCGGATATTTCGGATCGGCTTGGAGCAGATTTTGATACGCCGCAATCGCCAGATCGGTTTTTTTCTGGGCTTTATAGACTAAACCAATATTGAGCAACGCTTTTGCATATTTGCCGCCTTTTAGATCCAGCGCGGTTCGGTATTCACTTAACGCAGTAACATAGTCTTTTTCGCCGTAAGCGGAACGCCCTAATTGGAAATGCACGATGGCGTTGTTGGGTTCTTGTTCGCGTATCCACTCGAACTGAGCACGCGCATCCGCCCAGCGCCTTTCTTCCAGATACAGCAACGCTAGATTGTATCTGGCCTTGGCATACTGAGGATTATGCTGGATGGCCTGGATATAGGTGTCTCGCGCGGCTTTTTTATCGCCGGCGTCGGAGTGAATTTGCGCGATTCGAAAATACGCAGGGGGATAATTCGGCTTCAGATCCAGCACTTTTTCAATTTGCTGTAATGCCTGTTCCCTGCCCTTTAGCGACTTGGGCGCCATATCCGCTAAAGCCAGACGGGCTTCGATATAGTCCGGCCGTATTCGGATGGCGGAGGTAAAAGCGCGCTCCGCTTTCGCTTTACTACCTGCACCTGCATTTAAATACGCCAAACCGAGGTTGTATAGCGCTTTTGCTTTTCGTTCGCCGCCAGCCTGCTGAGAGGCTTTTTCGAATGATTGGACGGCGTTGTCGTAATCTTTTGCCTTCAAATAAGCCACCCCCATGTTGAAATGCGCCTGATAATGATGGGGAATGGTTTTCACCATTTGGGAATAGTCCGCAATCGCCGCGCTGTAATCACCGCGCTTCGCGCTTATCAAGCCGCGGTTTAAAAAGGCGTTGATATAAACCGGCTGTGTTTCAATGGCATGGGTGTATTGTTGAAACGCTTTGTCCAACTGGTTTTGTTGATAGTAGACAACACCCAAATCGTTATGGGCTTGAGAGCTGGGTTGTTGCACCAGAATTTGCTGGTATATTTTTTCCGCCTCTTGCCAATGTTGCTGCTCAACGGCTTGGGCCGCTTTAAGATACAGCGGATCATCCGATTGGGTTTGTGAAAACTGCACCATATCGTCTTCCGTCACACCTTCCAAATCATCCATGCCGGCGGCGGCGAAATCATCGAGTATTTGGATCGTAACGACTTGATTGGCATTAATAACCGCTTTGAAGTTCACATAAATAAGCACAGCGCTCAACGCTATGGCCACCAGAACCACCGGAATAAAGCTCTCTTTGAAGGTAACCGTCAGATGTTTTTGTGCTCGCTTGATCATGACATGATCACCCGATTGATTCCAAAATAGCGCGCATACCTTGTCGGTTGGCGTTTTGTATTTCGATTCCCGGTCGCGCATTGATTTCCAACAATCGTGGTCCGTTCTCAGACACGGCGATATCCACACCTATGTATTTTAATGGTACTGCGCGGGCGACTTTTTCAGCGGTTTTCAGGACATCACTCCAGTAAGGAATGTTTTGATTAATCAATGGAACGTCCGAATCAGGATGAGTTTGTACCGCTTTACCGTTGAATGACGCATGTTGGGTATTGCCAGTAGCAATATCCACTCCCACTCCGATCGCACCTTGATGCAAGTTCGCCGTGCCGTTCGATGCTTTGGTGGCGAGTCGAATCATTGCCAGCACCGGTTCGTGTCGACACAAAATCAAGCGCACATCGGCTAATCCAAACGGACTTAATGCGTCAATGTGCGGATGTTGCACAACACGCGACTCAATAATAGCTTGATCCTGCAAGCCAAATGAATATACGCCGAAGATAATGTCGGATATGTGCTTGCGTAAATCCTGAAGGGTGTAGTGGGTACCACCGACACTGACCCATTTTTCACCTTGTTTGCCGGCGATAACTACAATACCTCCCCCACCGCTGCCCGAAGCGGGCTTGATCACAAAATCGGTATGTTGTTCCAAATCCGCTTTTAAATTCCTTAATTCATAAAAATAGCTATATGCAAAATAGGTCTGCGGTATGGGTACGTTAAGCTTTTCGACAATTTCCTTGGTAAGCAACTTATTGTCTGCTACGGGAAAATCGCTGCGATGATTGTGCGGATACACATAATGCAAATTACGCTCATTCATGGACAACACTTGTCCCAGATTTTGGCGCGTAGTTTGCCAGCGTTTGAATATTTGCATTAAGGATTTCATTGGGAATTCGAAAAAATTAATTTACGGAACCGGATAAATTCAGAAACACGCATCCCCACCCATTTACCCAGCCAAAGATTGAGTGCCACGATTAAAAACAGTAATTCGGGAAATGCCAAAATCATGCTTTGCAAAAACAGAGAATCCATCACCGCGTAGGCCGCGGATATCACCACTAATGTGGCCAGTGTGATCTTAAATGCTTTACGCCAACCTTGTTCCACTTCGATGATGGCGAAACGTTCTGCGGTGATGGCCAGAATGGCGATAGGAAACAACGTAATATGTGCCAAGTCGATCAATCCCACGTGAACACTGACAACCGTCATCAGCAGCATGACGATTACCACGGTAGTCAACATAATCGCCATCTTTGGCGAATGCAGCAAATGCACCCAGTCCAGAATTCGTCGCACAAACGATGACACCAATATGATTAACACAAAGCCGATCAGACCCCATAAAAGTCCGGTTTCGCGTGAGGCTGCGGCGATTAACGCCGGAAGAAATGTACCGAATGTTTCCAGACCGATGACGTTG
>JASFLF010000158.1:0-7260 GCA_050118235.1 Gammaproteobacteria bacterium
CAACTCTTGTTTCACCCGTTGGCGCTGGTCCGGGTCCAAACCGTCCCATTTGTTTACCGCAATAAGCAATGCCCGGCCAATATCCAGAACAAAGCCCAATAAATGCGCATCTTGATCGGTGATGCCTTGATGGGCATCGATCACCAATACTACGACATTTGCCTCTTCGATGGCTTGCAAGGCTTTAATGACACTGAATTTCTCCAGCTTGTCGTCAATCCTGGATCGGCGCCTCACGCCCGCTGTGTCGATCAATGTGTACTGTTTACCATAACGCTCGAAGGGTATAAAAATACTATCGCGAGTAGTACCGGGCATATCATAGGTCAAAACCCGTTCCTCTCCCAGGATACGGTTGACCAAGGTGGATTTGCCCACATTGGGTTTACCGACGATGGCAATTTTTATCCCCGGGTGTTCGGGTTCTTCTTCTCCGGCTTGGGGAAAATCCTGCGACACCTCATCCATCAACGCCGCCACTCCGCGGCCATGGGATGCGGTGATTCCATAAGGCTCGCCCAAACCCAAGGCGTGGAATTCCGCTGTGGCGATTTCCGGGTTGGTGCCATCGATTTTGTTGACCACTAAAAAAATGGTCTTACTGGATTGCCTGAGCCGCCGACCGATTTCCTGATCCGCAGCATTCAATCCTTCGTGGGCATCCACTAAAAACAACACTGCGGTGGCTTCCTGTACCGCTTGCCAAACCTGGCCGGCCATCAATTCATCCAAGCCTTGTTCATTGCCGCTTAAACCGCCGGTATCAATGACTATATAAGGCTTTTCACCGACTTTACCTTCGCCATACTTACGGTCGCGGGTAAGACCCGGCTGGTCCGCCACTAAAGCATCCCGTGAGCGGGTAAGACAGTTAAACAGCGTGGATTTACCCACATTGGGCCTGCCCACCAGGGCAATGACTGGTTTCATGATAGGAAGTTGCGATAAAGGTAGGATGACTTCATTGATGGATAGTTTGCAATGGTCTGTTTAGCGGCCACCACAAACCTGGCGGTCGAGCTATGGTAAATTAGTTAACAATAGTAAAGACCGCCAGCATGCCTTCGTTGTCGCGCACCAATACCTGGTTATTTGCCACGCTCAGATAAGTACTGACGCCATAGTCTTTTTCAATTAAATTTTCATCGCCCCAGTGAAAAAAACTCGCCACGTTGGTGCGGTACAAATCCATTTGAGCAAGGATATCGCCATCTTCTTTGGATAACCAATACACAAAACCTCCCACATCGGCTACCACGACCGAATTATCCACGATGGCAGGCGTTACCAAATAACGGTCCGCCAGTTTTTCCTGACGCCACAAGGTTGCACCGGAGTTTATATCCAAGCCCCAAATAAATCCTTTCTCATCGGTAACATAAATTTGCTTATCGTCAGCGGCAACACCGGTGTATGAAGACATTTCCCGGCTCCACACCAACCGACCTTCATCCAGGGATACCGCCGCGATTCTGCCCTGATACGATGCCACATAGACCGTATCGCCATTGACCGCAAACAAACCATCGATATCGGCGATTCGTTCCAAGTCTGTTCTTCCACTGGGAACGGCAATGGCAACATCCCATATCACTTTGCCGGACTCCGCGTTATAGGCCACCAGTTCTCCCGTGGAAAAACCCACCAGTAGTTTGTCGTTGACGAGGAGAGGCTTACTGTTTCCGCGCAAAGTCAACGGGGGTATCTCTCGCCCATCGACCCAGAGTTTTTTTCCTGTCTCTTTAGCCAGGGCGAAGACTTTACCGTCAATGGTCTGTACGAATACCTTATCCTTGCTAACGAGGGGCTCAGCCAACACTTCACTGGACACTTTCTGACGCCACAGTTGTTCTCTGCTGCCTTCCTTAACGGCAATAACTTCGGCTTTATTGTTGGCAACCACAATGAGGCCATCGTCGTAACCCGGACCCGCGGCAATACGCTCCTTGAGATCTATTTGCCACAACACCTTGCCGGAGTGTAGATCCATGACACCGATGGCTCCCCCTGAATTGGCGATATAAATCTTGTCATCCACCACTTTGACCGGTAATTGACTTTGCTGACGCTGGTACTTTTCACCGGCGTGCGCCACCCATTGGGTGGCGATTTTGATTTTCGCCTCAATTGAATCCGGTGGCGCCATCATATATTTGGGCGCACTGGCACATGCCACTAGCATAGAAAGTACTGTAAACAGGAAAACCGATCGCATCTTATGACTCTTTCACCTCGGTAGCAGGCTGGCCCAAATCATCCAGCTTCATTTCAATATAGCGGCGCGCCCTGGATGTGGGCTCCAGGGATTGCAACGCCAAGTCGTAGTGTGTTCTGGCCTTTGCCACATCGCCCTTGGCCACATAAATATCGCCTTTTAACTCATCGTAAGCCGCCGCAAACTTATCGGCAGCGGCAACATTCAACAATTGTAACGCCTCATCTTCTTTGCCTTCGGCGTGTAACACTCGGGCCAAACGCAAGCGTGCGATGCGTTTGATTTCGTCCTGTTTAGCATGATCCAGCGCCCATTGCAGATGCGATTTTGCCGCCACCAAGTCATTCTCATCCACTTTGATTTTCGCCATTGCCAAGGCGGCCAACTCGCCATATGTGGTATCGGAGTATTGGCCGAGAATCGCGGCGCCGCGATCCGCCGCTTCATTTTGCTTGTCTTGATTCAAATCTTGAATCATGGCTTCGTATTCGGCGGAGGCGTTTTCTATATGTTGATTGCGCTGTTCAAACCACATTCTGCCGCCGTATAACACCGCCACACCAATGATTACACCGCCGATCACGGATTTACCATTGTCTTTCCACCATTTTTTAATGGCTTCGACTTGTTCATCTTCAGTTGCGTATACGTTCACACTCTCTTCTCCGGTCAGTATTTCATTCTTTTTAAAATGACACTTTTTTTAACTTTTTAAACATAGTTTGACAATAGATTGATCAACTCTTCTTCCGACATATGCTGTTGGGGTTTGTCCTCGCGTAGATATTTCACCGCCGCGTTCCCGCTGTCCAGTTCATCTTCACCGATGACCAGTGCGATGTCCGCACCACTCTTATCGGCTTTTTTAAACTGGCTTTTCATAGAACCGCCCCCACAATGGTTCACCAAGCGCAATCCCGGGACTCTTTTGCGTAGGTTCTCAGCCATAATCATGCCTTTGATCACAGCGTTTGAGCTGGTCATAATCAAATATACGTGCGGCGTATTATTGGGCTGCACCAGGTCTTTAACCAATTCGAACAAGCGTTCCATGCCAATGGCAAATCCCGCCGCCGGCGTGGCTTTGCCACCGAGGTGTTCCACTAAACTGTCAAAGCGGCCGCCGGCGCACACCGCGCTTTGCGCGCCCAGTTTATCGGTGATCCATTCAAACACGGTCTTGCTGTAATAATCCAGCCCCCGCACCAAACAAGGATTGACAGTATAGTTAATTTGCGCCTGATCCAAAATGTTTCTCAATCCGGCAAAATGTTCTTTGGATTCGTCGTCCAGATAATCCGACAGACTCGGAGCATCGGCAATCAAAGCTTTCATGTCGGGATTTTTACTGTCCAATATCCGCAGCGGATTGGAGTGTAAACGCCGTTGGCTGTCTTCGTCCAATTGTTGCCGGTGAGCGGAAAAATATTCCACCAGCTTTTCACGGTAGACGGCACGTATTTCACTGGTGCCCAGGGAGTTAATTTCCAGGGTTAAATCATATAGCCCCAGGGCTTGCCATAAACTGGCGGACATTAAAATCAATTCCGCATCGATATCCGGGCCGGTAAATCCAAAGGTTTCCACACCCACTTGATGAAACTGACGGTATCGGCCTTTTTGTGGCCGCTCATGACGAAACATGGGGCCCGTATACCAAATCCGTTGGGTCTGATTGTGCAACAAGCCGTTTTCGATACACGCCCGCACACATCCCGCCGTGCCTTCGGGGCGCAGGGTGAGACTGTCACCGTTACGATCCGAGAAAGTATACATTTCCTTTTCGACAATATCGGTCACTTCACCGATGGAACGGGCGAATAAATCGGTTTGTTCCAACAGCGGCGTACGCAGCTCGCGATAGCCATAAGCGGCCAAAACCCGGCGAATGGTCTCTTCGATAACATGCCAATACGGCGTCTCCTCCGGAGTGATATCTTTCATGCCCCGGATGGCTTGGATCATTTTAGACAACGCTTAATTCCCCGTTAATAATTCTCAGAGAGTCTTTTCTCTCGATACCGGTTAGTTAACCCGGGTTAACCAGCTCATTATTGTATGGCAACCTTTTGCTCGGAATGCACCCCGCTTTGCAGACGCGCTTTATACTCCGGATCTTGTTGGCGCTTTTGCACTTCGTCACGAATCACACGCTCCAACTCATCGACCAATTGTTGGTCATCCACTTTGTGGTCCGGCTTACCGCCGATGTACAACAGGTTGGGTTGGCCGCCGGTAAGACCGACATCCGCTTCCCGCGCCTCACCAGGCCCGTTTACCACGCAACCGATCACGGCCACGTCCATGGGTTCCAGAATATCTTCCAAGCGTTGCTCTAATGCATTGACGGTGGCGATAACATCAAAGTTCTGCCGCGAACACGAAGGACAAGCAATCAAATTGATACCTTTATTGCGGATATGCAAACTTTTTAAAATATCAAAACCCACTTTAATTTCTTCCACAGGATCGGCCGCTAACGAAACACGTATGGTGTCGCCAATGCCCTCAGCCAACAACATGCCCAAACCAATGGCGGACTTTACCGCCCCGGAGCGAAATCCCCCGGCTTCGGTTATGCCCAAATGCAAGGGTTGTTCGATTTGCTGGGCCAGCAAGCGGTACGCCATTACGGTCATAAACACATCGGATGACTTCAAACTAATTTTATAATCCTGGAAATCCAATTTATCCAGAATTTCGATATGCCGATAGGCCGACTCCACCAACGCCTCAGGTGTGGGTTCGCCGTATTTCTTTTGCAGATCTTTTTCCAGGGAACCCGCGTTAACGCCGATGCGAATGGGGATATTTTTATCACGCGCCGCCTCAACCACCGCCCGTACGCGGTCTTCGCGGCCGATATTGCCTGGATTGATGCGCAGGCAATCTACCCCCAATTCCGCCACCCGCAGCGCGATCTTATAATCGAAGTGAATATCGCTGATGAGAGGCACGTTGACTTGTTTGCGAATCTCACCAAAGGCTTCGGCGGCGTCCATTGACGGTACCGATACGCGAACGATATCCGCTCCGACCCCTTCCAGTGATTTAATTTGTGCCACAGTGGCCGCAACATCAGTGGTCTCGGTATTGGTCATGCTCTGCACGGCTACCGGCGCCCCATCGCCAATGGGCACATTGCCCACCATGATGCGGCGCGACTTGCGCCGCTTAATTTGATAACTGGGTTGCATTGTTCGTTGCTCGTGGTTGGTTGTTCGTGGTTCGTTATTGGTTGTTGGTTTTGTTGTCCGATGGATTCAGCGTGAACCGGGCCACTTCTTGTTTACCTTGGTATTTGGAGAAATCGAACGGCTCGCCATTATAAGTCAGTTCCACACCCGGGCCATAGCCAATCAGCACTTGAAAAGGCGCGTTGCCTTCTACTTCTTTGGTCGCACCCGCTACCCCTAAGCTGCGAATCAGCCGATTGCCGGTGGCGTCACGAATTTCCACCCAGGAATCGGCGGTAAACCGCACGACGATATTGTCCTTTGGCGCATCAGCCGGCACTGCCAGTTGTTCTTCGCCCAAGACCGCCACGACACCGGGATCACTGCGTTCCAGTTTTTTGAGCGGCAATGGCACGGTAATGCGTTTTGGCGCGGGTTGATTGGCTTTGCTTTGGCTCACAGCCGCGCTTTTGGTTTGACCGCTATCATTTCCACCGGCAACACTTTGCTCTACATCGCCGCCAGCCGTTGTTGCCATATCAGGTTGGTTGGTGGCAAGTGGTGTGGGAGAGGCAGGAGCGGTTGCCACCGGGTGCTGCTCTTCCAGCGCCGCCATTTCCGATTGGTTGTCACTGACAAACACGGTAATCCAACTCACCACGCCCACGACGAAGATCGCCGCCGATATCATCACAAACCACTTCACATTGGCGGGATGGGAATTAGCGGCGACACTAAATCGTTTTGGCAATGATTCGGCCACCTTAGCCATGCGCCCCGGTACAGGTTCGGGCAGCTTGGCAATTTTCGGTGCAGGTACTTCATGGGACTTGGTGAATTCCCGAACCAACTCGTCCGCCGATAAACCCACCAGTTTGGCGTAATTGCGGATATAACCGGCGATAAACACCGGTTGGGGCAAATGTTCCTCATCGCCCTCTTCTATCGCTTTGATAAATTTCTCATCCAGCTTCAACCAACGGGCCACTTCCGATCGCTCGATTTTGTTTGCCTCACGGGCGGCTTGTAAGCGCTGGCCTGCAGTTAGCTCTTCGATGTGCTGTTCAACTGTTTCGGCTACCATAGTTCGCTCCTTAGGGGGTTTCCTCTAACCACCGTTTGAATTCCAAGGAATCCGGGTATTGGGATTGAAGCAGCTTGGCATAACGAGCTTCGGCTTGATCATCACCCAATTTTCGTTCTGTTTGAATCCCCAACCACAGACTTTGCGGGGTGTACTTAGAGACTTCTCCAAAGCGCTGCAAATAAGCTCTGGTGGACATATAATTTTGCTTTTGAAACATCACATCGGCCATTTCCGACAGCGCCAGGGGCAACTTAGGATTAATACTAAGCGCTTTTCGCAAATACTCTTCGGCTTTTTCCAAGTCCGGGATTAGTTTCGCGCACGCCCCGGCGTTTTCCAACGCCCGCTCCGGCGTTTTGTAGCGCGGCGTTTCCAACGCTTTTACAAAATATTTATCGGCTTTTTTAAACTCGCCCCGGCGGCACAAAAACACGCCGTAGTTATTGTAGTTGCCGCCGTCGTCGGGTTGTAAGTCTATCGCCTTTCGGTAATGATGACCGGCTTTATCGTATTCCAGCAATCGCTCGTATACCATGGCCAATGCACTGTGCACGTCGGCGTAATCCGGCTTCGCCGCAACGGCTTTTTGCAGCTTCTCCAGCGCATCTTCGTTCCTGCCCTGGCGCATATAACCTACACCCAAACGCAAATTGGTGTCCGCGATCTGAAAATCCTTGTCGTCTTCTTTGTCTTGAACTGTTGAAGCGCAGGCGTTCAGCAAACTCAAAACAAATAACAATATAACAACGCGTAATGGAACAATTTGCCGAAAAAAACCGAAT
>JASFLF010000159.1:0-7257 GCA_050118235.1 Gammaproteobacteria bacterium
CCCTCCAACTCTTCCAGGCGCTGAGAAGTAGCCTGATCCCGGCTGTCGGCCAAAAAACGCCAGGACTGCAACAATGCCGCCGGGCCGCGAAATTTATCCGGATTCCACCAGAACGACGGGCAGGCTGTGCTGCAACAACCACACAATATACATTCATACAAGCCATCGAGTTTGTCCCGGTCTTGCGGCGACTGCAAGCGCTCGATTTCCGGTTCCGGATCGTGCACGATTAAATAGGGTTTGACCGCGCGGTATTGCTGATAGAATTGAGCCATGTCCACCACCAAATCACGGACAACCGGCAATCCCGGCAACGGCCTGACTTCAACCGGTTGTTTCAGCGGGCTAAGGGGAGTGATGCATGATAAGCCGTTGGTGCCGTTAATATTCATACCGTCGGAACCGCATACGCCTTCGCCGCAGGAGTGGCGAAAACTTAAGGTCTCGTCCAGAGTCGCCTTGATTTTCAGCAAGGCATCGAGCAACATCATGCCGGGTTCAATGCCGTCTAACACAAAGTCCTGCATATAAGGTGCTTGATCTTTATCCGGATTAAAACGGTAGATACGGAACTTCATATTAATAAACCCTTTTCTTAGGCGGGAAGGAATCCACGCTCAATGGCTTGGTGCGTACGGGTTTGTAATCCAGGCGATTGGCTTTTTTGTAATATAACGAATGCTTTAACCAATGTTCGTCGTCTCGTTCGGGATAGTCCACCCGGGAATGCGCGCCGCGGCTTTCTTGGCGTGCTAAAGCGCTGGTTACCGTGGCAAGCGCCACATCCATTAGATTTTCCAATTCCAAGGCTTGGATTCGCATAGTATTGAATACTTTGGAATGATCGCGAATGCGCACCTCCGGCAAGCGTGCCTGCAAGGCTTTGACTTTTTGCACGCCTTCCTGCAAGACCTTTTCTTCACGAAATACACCGCAATAATCTTCCATGGTTTGCTGCAATTCCTGGCGCACGGCATCGACGGATTCACCGTCGCCGCCTTTGTCCCACCGCACCAAACGGCTCAATGCCTGGTCCACACTACTTTCATCCAATGGCCGGTGGAAACGGTTTTCTTTCAAATATTCGCTGATATCGTTACCAGCGGCCCGCCCGAAAACGATAATATCCAGCAAGGAGTTGCCGCCCAGGCGGTTGGCTCCATGCACCGACACACACGCGCATTCCCCCACAGCGTATAAACCCGGTATGGGTTCCTCGGCGCCCTGCCCCAACGGCGCCACCACTTGGCCATAGCGGTTGGTGGGGATCCCGCCCATGGTGTAGTGTGCGGTGGGGAACACGGGAATGGGTTGTTTAGCCGGATCGAAATGAAGGAACGTGCTCACCATATCGCGAATGCCCGGTAAGCGTTTAGCCACCACATCGGCGCCCAGGTGATCCACCTTCAGTAACACATGATCGCCCTTGGGACCGCATCCCCTGCCCTCGCGGACTTCCACCGAAATGGCGCGGCTCACTACATCACGGCTGGCCAGATCTTTGGCATGGGTGGCATAACGCTCCATAAACCGCTCGCCATTTTTGTTAACCAGAAAACCGCCTTCACCTCGCGCCCCTTCGGTTATCAACATGCCTTTGCCGGCAATGCCGGTGGGGTGAAATTGAAAAAACTCCATGTCTTGAATCGGAATGTCGGCCCGCAACGCCATGGCCATGCCATCTCCTGTGTTGATGGTGGCATTGGTATTGGTGCGAAAGATTTGCCCGGCACCTCCGGTGGCCACCAGTGTGGTTTTGGCTTCGATGATAAACGGTTCACCAGTTTCGATACTCAGAATCACCGCCCCCAATATATAACCCTCTTGGTCTTTGATGAGATCAATGGCGAAAAACTCATCAAAAAAATGTGTCTTGGCACGAATATTTTGCTGATACAAGGTGTGCAAAATGGCGTGACCGGTGCGATCTGCGGCTGCGCAGGTCCTGGCGGCTTGTTCTCCACCGAAATCCTGGCTTTGCCCCCCAAACGCCCGTTGGTAAATCTTGCCGTTATTCAGCCGTGAAAACGGCACCCCGGAATGCTCTAATTCGATGACAATGTGCGACGCCGCCCGGCACATGTACTCAATAGCATCCTGATCGCCCAAATAATCGCTACCCTTGACGGTGTCGTACATATGCCAATGCCAATTGTCCGGCATGACATTGGCCAGCGCCGCATTAATGCCCCCTTGTGCCGCCACCGTGTGTGAACGGGTGGGAAACACTTTGGACACTACGGCCACATTGGCTTCGGCTTGCGATAATTGCAAAGCGGCTCGCAAGCCACCGCCTCCTGCACCGATGACTAAGGTATCAAATCGTCTTTTAGGAATTGACATTACGACGCCACCTTTAATAACAACCGCAACGACCACAATCCGCAACCGGACAATGCGATAATCAACAAAGAGAACAATCCGGTGCGCAACGCAAAGGATTTCACATAGTCCATAATCACATCACGCAACCCAACCCAGGCGTGCAATAACAGCGACAGGATGAATAACGCCAGGGCGGCATTAATGCCGGGATGGGCCAGCCAAGCGATCCACTCTTGATAACTGTGAAGCGGTATGAATACCAATTTCATAACGATGAATACTATGAATATCGCCATATAAACGGCCGTGAGGCGTTGTATCAACCACGCTTTTAATCCCAGGGAAGCCGCCGATGTCATAACATCAATCCCAGTGCGAGCATCGCCATGCCCGCCGCACTGATATGCACCCACCACGCGCTATGTGCTGCGGCCGATTTCGATACCCCGATGTCCACATCCATAAGCAAGAAACGCACACCGGCGAAAAAGTGGTGCGCCAGGTTCCACACCAAAAAGACCACCATCAATTTACCCGGTATACTTGTGAGCAGGCCCATTACAGTGGAAAAACCTTGTTCGTCCTTTACCGACAAGCCAAAAAAATAAATAAACACCGGCACAAACAAACTGAGTAGTACACCGGAAAACCGGTGCAAAATGGAGACAACAGCGGCGACTGGGAAATGGATTTTAGTGAGATTTAAAAATATTGGACGATTGGTCATGGTTTTCTTTGTTTTATTGAGTGTATACCAAGTTACTAGAACTTCCAGTTCGAACACGTTAGAAAATTATAAGCCAACACGCAGGAATAAACAGCCCGATTTTTATTCGACCGCCTATTACCTGGGTAGTATTTCATACCAAAGGTTATGAGTTATCATTGTCCAATCAAAAATCGAATCAACTGCACGGGAACAGCACAATGACATCAACGCTAAAACAACAATGGTTGGAATTTCTTAAGACGGAAGGGGCGGTAATCGACGATAACCTAGTATCACACTTCCGAGATCGTGAAAATGAACTATCCGCCTTGGATGACAAAAGGCCTAACCAAATATTAGTGGCACCACTGGATGATTACGCCGTCATCAGTGTGGCCGGCGAGGACAATTTGGAATTCTTACAAAATCAATTCAGCAATGATGTGCGCCTGGTCAGTGAAACGCAAAGCCAACTCAATGCCTATTGCAGCCCCAAAGGCCGGGTTTTATCGTTATTCCGCCTCTTGAAAGAAGGTGACACTTATTTGATGCTGTTGCCTCAAGAGCGGCTGCAAGCCACCTTAAACCGTTTAAAAATGTTTGTGCTAAGAAGCAAAGTCACGTTGGAAGATGCCAGCGATCACAAAGGCGTGCTGGGTATTGCCGGGGACAAAGCGCTAGAATTGCTCAACAAACTAACCCCCGACTTGCCGCAAGAAGCCGATGCCAGTGTTTATGCGCAAGGTATATCGATCATTAAAATGGCGGGTAACCCCAGCCGATTTTTAATCGTTGCGGACTATGAGCAATTAAAAACCGTGTGGGATCAGTGTAAACAACAGTTCAAACAAGACGCACTGCCGGCCAGCGCGCGAATCTGGGCTTATTGGAACGTGCAAACCGGCCTACCCGAAGTACTGGATGCCAATAGCGATGAATTTGTCCCGCAAATGCTCAACTTACACAGCTTGAACGCTGTTAATTTTAAAAAAGGCTGTTACCCGGGTCAGGAGGTGGTTGCCAGAATGCACTATTTAGGCAAACAGAAACGGCGCATGTATTTAGCACATCTGGACACCGACGCCGCACCCCAACCGGGCGACAATGTGTACAGTGAAGCCAATGTTTCGGATGAAGGCAAAGGCCAAAGCGTGGGCAAAATCGTCACCACTAGCGCATCCCCTCACGGCGGTTACGATGTTCTGGTAGTAATGCAAATCGCCAATGTGGAAAACCGTGACACAATTCTCACCCAACAAAACGCCGTATTAAACTTTAAAGAATTGCCATATTTTGTCGAAGTTGAGGGTAAGAAATAAACTTCCATGAGACATACCTGAAAAAAGTTACGGATATGGCCAGCAAACCACTAGCACAATCGGCATCGTCTGATCCGCAGACCAAACCCGTTACCTTGAACGTGGATAAGTTCATCGGAGAATTACTGGCCGACTTAAAATCCAATCAATTGGAATTGCCGGTATTGCCGCAAGTGGCAGTCAAGGTATCGAAAATTGTCGAAGATCCGGGTGCCCGGGCCAAGGACTTGGCCAAAGCCATCGGCGCCGATCCGGCGCTATCCGCGCGGGTGATTCAAGTGGCAAACAGCCCACTGGTGCGTGGCAGTCGCAATATCGATAACCTACAATCTGCGTTGACCCGAATGGGTAACACCATGGTGCGCAATATTGTAACCACGTTCATGGTCCGGCAGTTGTTTCGAACTGAAAACCAGCACTTGCAAGAGCGCATGAAGACGTTGTGGAACCACAGCGCCCACGTTGCGGCCATCAGTCAAGTGCTGGCCACGCATTTCAGTATTTTAAAAGCCGATGAGGCCATGCTGGCGGGAGTGCTTCACGATATCGGCAAATTGCCCATTCTATCCAAAGCCCGAAAATTGCCGCATCTCGCCGAGAACGAAAAACCCCTGGACATGGTGCTGGAACGCTTACACCCGGCGCTGGGCAAAGCCATATTATCGGCGTGGAACTTCGATGAAGAAATCATCGCGGCGGCGGCCGAACACGAAAATATTCATCGTGATTCAACAACGCTGGATTACGCGGATATCGTCGTGGTGGCCAATATTCACAGCCACATGGGCAAACCCGGAGCAAAACGCATTGAGCTGGATAAAGTACCTGCGTTGAAAAAACTCAATCTGGACCCGGAAGCCAGTATCGCCGTGCTGGAAGAAGCTCACAATGAAATCGTTGAAATCCAAAAGCTGTTAACCAACTAACGCTTTTGCTTATAACGTAAGCCGCCCGCGCCTCGTCACTACTCTTCCGGCACCACATTCATTAACAACCAATACATGCCCAGCTGATTGACCGCTTTTAAGAATTCCTCGAAATCAACGGGCTTTCTGATGTAGCTATTGGCACCGTCATCATAACAGGCGACAATATCGCGTTGTTCCATGGAAGATGTTAACACCACCACGGGAACGTGTTTGGTTCTTTGATCAGATCGAAGCCGTTTAAGCACTTCCAAGCCATCGATTTTCGGCAATTTGAGATCGAGCAGTATCAGTTGCGGCTGATGCGCCACATTACGCCCTTTATGGACGCCGGTTCCAAATAGATAATCTAACGCTTCAGCTCCATCGCGCGCCACAATCACCTGGTTGGCGATGTTGTTTTTGTTCAGCGCACGCAACGTTAACGCCTCATCATCCGGATTGTCTTCGACTAGCAAAATCACGCGTTCACCCATATGCAAATCCTTAGCGTGTTTATATTATTTCGTGTTTATATTATATATAAAGCGACTTTCGTTCTAAAAATCCATCATGTCAATTAAGAAAAAAAGCATGGGAGATATTTTTATTCAGAAACATAGAAAAATCAAAATAATCATCCCCGGCGGTTTAGTATTATGTTCTACGCTTTAGTTATCTGAATTAAATATATAGAACATTAATATGTATTGTTTTATTAATAGCACAGTTCATAAGACTATGCGAATCGTTTTTCCGCTCAGCATAAGGAAATAACCAACCAAAACAAGTGGTTCTATACAAACCACCTGGAGTGGAAATTTTTTACCGTTAAGCGCAATGGCCTTGTGGTGTTAGATGATCTAGCACATCGTGTTGCTCGTGGATGAGTAGTTCGGCGAGATGATCTGCGGGCATCGGTTTAGAATAATAAAAACCTTGGCCAATATCGCACTCGTGGTTTTGTAGAAAATCAAGCTGCCCCTGATTTTCAATACCCTCGGCGATCACTTTGAGATTCAACCGATGCGCCATGGCAATAATACTGTCGACGATGGCGGCATCATCCAGATCGTGCGCCAGATCAGACACAAAAGAGCGGTCTATTTTCAGGACATCCAAGGGGAATTTTTTCAAATAGCTGAGCGAGGAATAACCGGTGCCAAAATCATCCACGGCCAAGCGTATGCCCATACCATAAAGCTGTTTTAATGTACCTAATGCGTGCTCGGGATCTTCCATAACACTGGTTTCGGTAATCTCCAACTCCAGCCAGTGAGCATCGATACCGGTTTCTTCCAACACCGACTCGATCATGCCTACCAGGTCTTTATGCCGGAATTGCATGGGCGATAAATTGACGGAAATGGGAATGGGCGATTGCACCGTGTTTTGCAAAACGCGCAGTTGATAACACGCCGAGCGCAACACCCACTCCCCTACGGAAATAATCAGTCCGGTTTCTTCCAGCAACGGAATGAACTGTTCCGGATACACCATATCCTGATTGTTTGGCTTCCAGCGCAATAAGGCTTCGGCACCCGTAATTTGCCCGGTTCCCAAATTGACCTGAGGCTGATAGTACAGTTTGAATTCTTGTCTATCCAAGGCACGGCGCAAGGCATTTTCCATTTTTAGACGATTGGCGGAGTCGACGTTCATGCCACGGTGATAAAACTGGTACGTGCCTCCCTGGCGTTTGGCATGGTGCACGGCCGTGTCCGCGTACTTGAGCAATTCATCATAATCGTCGGTGTCGTCGGGAAATAAAGCAATGCCGACGCTGGGCGTCAAAAATATTTCGCGGCCTTCTACCCAAAAGGGCTCGGAAAATACATTCATGATCGACTGGGCAATGGCGCTGACCTCAACGCTTTGGTCCAAGTCTGGACAAGCGATGGCATATTCATCGCCGCCGAAACGGCCCACAAAGTCCCTGTCGTGAATACTGGCCACCAAGCGCCGTCCCACTTGTTGTAACAGACGGTCGCCAATATGA
>JASFLF010000160.1:0-7238 GCA_050118235.1 Gammaproteobacteria bacterium
CCTTGTTTGATCACTGCGCCGGCGCCGATGTGCACGTGTTCTCCCACCAGGCAACCGCCGCAAATAATGGCGCCACTGGCCACGTGAGTGTGGGAGCCGATGGTGCAATCGTGTTCCACTACCGCGTGAGTGTTTACTAACACATTGTCTCCTATGCTGACACTGGGATTGATTACACTGCCGGCCAGTGCTTGCAGTCCTTCGCCGATGTCCATGTCCAGTTGACTCACTGAACTGCGCGGGTGAATGAGCGATAAGAAATGAAAACCGTTGGTTTTGAACTTGCGATAGACATTACTGCGTTTAGTCGTGTCGCGAGTGGAACCTATGGCATTCACCAGACGAGTGTCCGCGGGGTTCATGTGCAACACAGTGTCATCATCGGCATGCCATTGTAAACGCGACAAGCCTCCCGAGGCGGGTTGTAGCGGGTCACAAATGCCGCTGACTTGAATGCCCAATAGATTGAGCGTATCCAGCAGGACTTTGGCGTGTCCGCCCGCGCCGATAACAATCAACTGGCTGGCGTCGTTCATGGTTCAATCACCTCGTCCGGCTGGTAATCCTTGGGCGCAGTTTGTCCTAACAGTTCCCAGTAGTGCATGGGGGATAGGCCTGCAATAGTGCGTTTGGCAGTGAGGTTTTCCTCGCTAAAAATCTCGCCGGCTTTAATGGCCCGTGCGGCCACCAACTGTTTACGGGCCACGGATTTAGTATCCCATTCACTGTCGGTGGGATTTTTATCCCCGGACCCCAAGGCCGTCTCTACATGACGGATGGCTTGTACCATCTGATTCAGTTCATCCGGTTCCAACGAGGCTTTATGATCCGGCCCGGGAAGGTTTCTATCCAGAGTGAAATGTTTTTCAATCACGCGCGCACCTCGTGCCACGGCCGCAATAGGGATTTCGGTGCCCCGGCTATGGTCCGACAAACCGATCGCCAGATTAAACTCCCTGGCCAGAGTGTCCATGGCGCGTAAATTGATTTCTTCATAGGGAGAGGGGTATGCCGAAGTGCAATGCAACAGCGCTACGTAATCTCGGAGCGCATGTTGTCCGTTTTCAGATCCAAATGCTGTTGCAAACGCGGCCAGTGACGGTTGTTCGCCGTGCTCACGTGTATAACCAAAGGCCAGAACCCCTAAAGCGGTTTGTACCTCTTGTAGGGTGCTCATACCGGTGGACAGGATGATTTGCTTATCGTTTTCAGCGGCTTTTAATAACAACGGCCCGTTAGTGATTTCTCCAGAACCGAATTTTATACGCGGTAGGTTGATGTCGTCGCACAAAAAGCGCAAGCTCGGTAAATCAAACGGCGAGGACAGATAATCTATGCCTTTTTGCGAGCAATACACCGCCAGTTGTCGGTGTTCACCGTTACTCAAGGTCAGTTTGCGCAACATATGCAGTTGCGAAGAGGGTTCGTTATCTTGTGATCCCAGGTTTCGTTTTTGATAAGCCGCTTGCGGGGTGTCGCGGGTGACCAGCAATTCAGGCACAAAGCATTGAAATTTCACCGCATCGGCTCCAGCCTGCGCGGCGGCGTCGATCATTTGCATCGCGTTTTCCACTGAGCCGTTATGATTGACACCGGCCTCGGCGATGATATAAGTGGAATGCTTATTTTTCATGGGCAAACCAATGAAAGTGTTTTTTAACCAGTTTGTTCAATTTGTCCTTGTGGGCAAACTCGCGAAGTACGGCTATTATTTTCTCGCTGGCATGACCGTCCCCATAAGGATTGACGATGTCGCTGCAATCCAATGTCAAGGCAGTGCCGATAGCCGCCACGATCTGCGCTCTGTCAATATCACAATCCACCACGGATAGCGCACGCAAACGGCCTTTCTGGCGGTCTCCAATGTTGACCGTAGGTGTTTTTAAGGTGGGTGCTTCGTATAGCCCGCTGGACGAGTTACCCACTACTACATCCGCCAATGCCATTGCGCTGTAATACGCTTGTTGTCCCATAGATGACACCAGCGTGGTGTTGCCCCGTTCGCGTACATAGTCTTCCAGCAAACGATTGATTTGCCGGCCGCCGGTGTCGGCGTTGGCTTTGGTCATTAACACGCTGAAGTCCTTGCCGTCATTGCTATTGCAAAAGTGATCCAACGCGGCAAACAATTCGTGGCATTGCTGCTCTCTGTCAACCGTCGTCGCGGCATCCAACGTAGTGGGGTGAAACGTCACTAAAAGCAGTTTCTCTCCCAATGGGTTGTTCAGCCGGGATTGCAGTTCGGATTTCGATAGCAAAGAGGTTTGCGCAATAAGATCTATACCCGGGCTGCCGACAGTGAAGACATGCCGTGGATCTTCACCCATTTGTTTGATGCGCTCAGCCGCTTGAGTGTTGGTGGCGAAGTGCAAATGCGCCATTTTGGTGATGCTGTGTCGTAGCGACTCATCAAAGGCGCCTTCGGTGGTGTCGCCTCCGGCAATATGCGCCACCGGTATGTTCAATATCAATGCGGTTTGTACCGCGGCGAATATTTCAAAACGGTCGCCGAGCACTAATAACACGTCGGGTGCCAGCGAACGCAACGCATCGGCGAAACCAATAACGCCCATACCCATGGATTTGGCGGTGGCCACGGCTGAATCACCACTGAGTAAACATTCAACGCTGGCATCGATAGTAAAGCCGTCGGCGATGATGGTATTGCAGGTATTGCCGAACTCGGGAGCTAAATGCATGCCGGTCACCACGGTCTGCAAATGAAACCTCGGCTCTCGGTTGATGGCTTGCATAACACAGTACAACAAGCCATAGTCGGCGCGCGATCCGCTCACTACCGCAATGCGGATGCTTTCCTTGGTGTCTAGCTCGGACATAAATTCACGCTACTGGGCAAACAGATCACGCTGGCTTCGATTTGCTCGGACATCACCAATGGCATGCGCGGTGAATCACGATACATGGGCAATTTGTGCAGTAATCGCCACACGGGTCGCGCTTGTAAGCCGTGATCATGAAAGGTTTCCAGAACAACGTCTCTGTACTCCATACCGGCACCATCCAAGCTCAACACATTCAACCAATAGTTGCTGCGGGCGTAAGCCGGTTCTTTAAATACGTGTACACCTTGGGTGGCGTTGAAGCTGTCCTTAAAATTCGCCAGATAGGTGTTTGCCAAGGCCCGCTTGTGTTCGAGAAAGCTATCGATTTGTTCCAATTGCGATAAACCCAAGGCCGCGTTGAGATTAGGCATACGGTAATTATAGGCGACTTGGTCGTGCACAAATTCCCAGGCATGTGGCAGCTTGGCCGTGGTTGTGATATGTCTGACATTTTTCGCCAGGGCATCATCATTGGTCAGTACCGCGCCGCCACCGCCGGAGGTGATGATTTTGTTGCCGTTAAAACTCAGCGCATTGATGACACCAAAATTGCCCGTATGGCGTCCTTTATAAAAGCTGCCGAGGGACTCGGCGGCGTCTTCGATCAAAGTAATACCATAGTCCTCGCATACCGCCAGTAACGGGTCCAAGTCCACGGGATGACCAAACGTGTGTACGGCCACTAAAGCGCGGATTCGGCGTTGGGTTTGTTTGTTAAAGCATTTCCCGTTTTTCACTATCGTATGTTCGTCCAGATAGCCTTCAAGCCGCTCGGCATCTACGCCTAAGGTGAGTGGATCTATATCGACAAAATGAGGGGTTGCACCGCAATAAGACACAGCGTTGGCGGTGGCGACAAAAGTCAGAGCCGGCAGTAATACTTCATCGTTTTCTTGCACCCCGCACAGTTCCAGACACACATGCAAAGCCGCTGTACCGTTGACCACGGCGATGGCGTGCTTAACACCGGTGTATTCCTGTAACGCTTGCTCAAAACGATTGACGTATTGACCGACACTGGAAACCCAGCCGGTGTCCAGGCAGTCTTTGACGTACTCCCACTCGCGGCCGTTAAAAAACGGCTCATGCAAGGCGATAACCGGCTTTTGTTTATTAATGCTCGATAAAACGGTGTTTACAATGTCAATCGGATCCATAATATATTACACATTAAATATTAGACATTATAAATATGAGATTTGTATTGCTTGATATTGTCGTCGTTGGTGAACCAATCGACGGTTTTTTTCAAGCCTTGTTTGAATCCCTCAATACCGGCATATTGTGCGGACCACTGTAGCAACTCACGCGCTTTGCTATTGTCGGCGTACAGTCTTTCCACTTCGCTGGCGGCGGGACGCACACGCTGCTCGTCACTGGTGACTTCAATTTCGCGATCCATGACTTCGGCGATTAGTTTTACCGTGTCACCGATACTCACTTCAAACGCACTACCGATATTGATCACCTCACCGATGGCGTTGTCCGTTTCGGCGCCGGCGATAAAGCCTTTCACAGTATCTTCGATATAATTGAAATCGCGAGTCGGGTGCAGCGAACCCAGCTTGATTTGTTTGGCACCGTTGGCAATCTGAGTGATCACCGTGGGAATAACTGCTCTGGCGGATTGCCTGGGTCCGTAAGTATTAAAAGGCCGGATAATTGTGACCGGCGTTTCAAACGAACAATAAAACGACATGGCGATCTGGTCCGCACCGATTTTAGTGGCAGAGTAGGGTGACTGACCCTGCAGTGGGTGTTGTTCGCTAATGGGGACAAATTGCGCTGTCCCATAGACTTCGCTGGTGGAGGTGTGGACCACTTTAGCAACTCCCAGATCCCGCGCGGCTTGAAGAATATTCAGTGTGCCCTTGATATTGGTATCAACATAAGTGTCCGGGGAGTGATAAGAATACGGTATGCCGATAAGTGCCGCTAAATGTAGGACCACATCACAACCTTGCATGGCGGTGCGCACACCGTTGGAGTCCCGAACATCTCCCATAAAGATGTCCATTGAATCCAGCACGTTTTTTTCCGAGTGGTCCAGCCATCCCCAGGATCCAAAGGAGTTATACAATACGAACGCTCGCACATCGTGTCCTAGAGCAACCAGGGTTTCGGTCAAGTGCGAGCCGATGAATCCATCGGCGCCGGTGAGCAGAATTTTTTTACCGTTTAAGTTCATGCGGAGAGTTTCACTTGTTTCAATAGATCTTGTGCCGCCGTGTTGTTGGGATCTTTTTCCACAATGTGTTCAAACAACCATTGCGCGCCTTCTTTGGCCCCAATTTTTTTATACAACAGTGCTAATTTCATCATAGTGGAAAGATCCTCGGGCGCAACGCTTAAATATTCGGTATACACATCGATAGACCGTTGTAAATTGTCCGTCATGCGCAGAATTTCAGCGTATTGAGGCATATAGGCAGGCGACAATCCACACAACGCTTCCAAATAAGCGATCGCACTGTCAAAATCGTGATTATCCAGTGCGAAATAGGTTAATCGTGATAAGGCATTTTCCAGCGCGGGATTGCTGGTGTTTGGTTCATGGACTACTACAAATTGATAGTGCTCCACGGCATTGTTATGCTCACCGTTGAGTTCCGCATAATAACCACTGACTAAGTTTTGCAGTATATCCACGCCTGCATCATTTCGGGTAGCCAAGCCTCTCAGTAAGCGCTTTAGTCCTTGAGAATCTTGGTTTTTAAAAAATTCGAATGCTTTACCGGTTACCCCATGTAACGAAGCATATTGATTGATTTTCTTGATATGGGCATGCTCAGCATTGTCGATTTCAGTATTTAGGCTTGTAGTGAACTCAGTTAATCTATTGCTGATATTGTCTGCAATGTTGGGGAGTGTCTTTTTGTGGTAAACCTGCCACACGCTCGCACGCCCTGGCTGATTGTCACTCTGCCATTGTTTGAATAATACTTCAAATTCGGGAGAGCCTTTTTCTTCTTCAATTCGGGCTGAGATTCTATTTTTACCGACTTTGATCAAATCCAGTAACGCATTGGCACCGGAAATATAAGCTTGATAATAAACACGCCCTTTGGTTTCAATTTCTTCGTCCGACCAGTTTTCAGCTTCGGTAGTGCTGAATGTTTTGATAAATTCTTTCATGCCAAATAACTTACACAAAGAGGCAAAATCCTTATATTCTTTATTCAATTGTTTTTCGATTTTGTCCATATGCAGTTTGTGTTTGAAATCAGCTTTTTTGCCGTTACGCCCGAACAAGCCGTCATTGTGTTCTAAAGCTTGTTTTGCCAACTGCTTTATTTTGTTGAAAGTGTATTCGGCTTTGTCGAATTCTTTGCTGGCTTGTTGATAAGAGGCGAGGCGCACCGCCGAGTCTTCCTTGGGTAAAGCACGGCGTATGGTGTCAATAGCGGATTGTTCCAGGGCGTTTAATGCAATGCTATCTACTGGCACGAAATCCACGTTTTGTATTTTGGCGGCATTGGGTGAGGGATTGATGAGCTGGCATCCTTGTTCCTTAGCGTATTTGGCTTGGGTTTCGATGCTTTTTGTGGCGGTAAAGAACGCATTATCAGTTTCCGCGGTGTTGCCACTGTTGGTTATTACGGTTTGGTCAGCATAAGCTATGAAAGCGCCGGCTTTTCTTTCATCGCTTCCTTTTGCGTGGGAGAAGCCTTTCTCACTAAAACATAAATCCAATCCCGCTAATATAATTTGTTTACACCCCAGTGCGATGATGAGATTGATGGCACTATTGCTGACCGTAGGACCAACACCTTTAATTGTCTTTGCATCGGTTTTCCAAGAATAACGGTTATCCAGATATAAGCTTGGTCCAGCCCATTGCCCAAGCAATAAGGGCGTGGCGTGAAAAGCGTTTACTAACACGGCATGCTCATGAAATCTAAGCATGTGTTTACTTACATCAAAACTACAAGAGTGAGGGTCAACCGTCACGACAATATCCGGATAGAAATTGAGCTGTTGCAACCGGCGACTGATTCGGGACACTGCTACCACCACCAGGTTATCGCGGTTTTCTATTACCCAAGGCAAGATGTCATCCAAAGAAGGACCACCGGCGAGTAATACGGCGGTTTTGTCTTTAAACAAGTTTTTTAAGCAATACGCCGAATGCCTGTTTTCACACACATTTTCAATTTGCCGAGTGTAGAACGTTGAATTGCCCAGTTCGATTTGAAAAGTCCATAATGTCTGTTGCGTGCATTGATCCAATTCTCGCCACAAAGTCCGGTACTCAGACAGATTGGCGTCCTCTACCGCCAGGGAGCGGATGATTTCAATGGAGTCCAAATAAGCGTATTCAGCAAACGAATGGTTACGCGCGATTTCAAGCCAATTGTTGGGGGTACAAATGAGAATTCTATTGTCGGAAGCGCT
>JASFLF010000161.1:0-7237 GCA_050118235.1 Gammaproteobacteria bacterium
TGCCCGCAAAGCGCTTAAGATGTTCGAAAAAGTCGACGTGCATGTGTTGGGCGTTGTGGAGAACATGAGTATCCACATCTGCAGCCAATGCGGTCACGAAGAACATATTTTTGGCCAAGGCGGCGGACAGTCCATGTCCGAACAATATAATGTCGATTTTCTGGGCGGGCTGCCTTTGGATATGAAGATTCGCGAAGAAGTGGATAATGGCCGGCCCACGGTAGCCGTGGACCCGGAGGGCCGTATTTCGCAAATGTATCGCGATATTGCCCGGCGTATGACCGCGAAGCTGTCGTTGCGGGCCAAAGAGTTCAGTGCCAAGTTTCCCAATATTGTGATTCAGAACAATTGATTTATATAACCACGAATGAATTGTTTGATTACCGCGAAGGCACGAAGAACACGAATAGTTTTTAAATAATAGACTTGTGTTGGGCATCTTTAGTTACAATTCCATAACTTAGGGCGTGATATTTCCTTTGGTCATATCCACAAAGCGCATGAAGAGATCCCCGTACGCCTATTTCTAAGTTTATAAGCGTCGAACAATTTGGATAGCATTGTGTTGTGAATTGTTCGTGTTCTTCGTGTCTTCGTGGTTTAAAAATAAAGTATCAACACAGATGAGGGGGGGGATGGTTTAAAACCATCAGCATTCGACGTATGAGCATAAAGTCTGATAATTGGATTCGCCGTATGGCGGCGGAGCATGGCATGATCGAGCCTTTCGAGCCCGGTCAAGTGCGTGACAGCGAAAAAGGCCGGTTGATTTCCTACGGTACTTCCAGTTACGGTTACGATATACGTTGTGCGGACGAATTCAAGATATTTACCAATATCAATTCGGCCATAGTCGATCCCAAAAACTTCGACGACAATAGCTTCGTCAATTTAAAATCCGATGTTTGCATCATCCCGCCTAACTCGTTTGCTCTGGCGCGCACGGTGGAATATTTTCGTATTCCCCGCAACGTGCTGACCATTTGTTTGGGCAAGTCCACTTATGCACGTTGCGGTATTATCGTCAACGTCACGCCGCTAGAGCCGGAATGGGAAGGGCACGTCACATTGGAATTTTCCAACACCACGCCATTGCCCGCAAAAATTTACGCCAACGAAGGTGTGGCCCAGGTATTGTTTTTTGAATCCGATGAAGTGTGCTCCACCTCTTACCGCGACCGCGGCGGCAAGTACCAGGGGCAGAAGGGCGTGACTTTGCCCAAAGCCTAGTGGTGGGTGGCTAGTGCGGTTGATCCTATTCCTCGTGGAGTTCCGGGGGAACGAGGCGTTTTTGAACTACAGTGGCGCGGAGAACGCAAAACTCAATATACTCTAACGAACCACGAACCACGAACCACGAACCACGAACCACGAACCACGAACCACGAACCACACAATTACTTCCCGGAATCCGGCTTACCTTCGACTGCCGGTTCAGGCAACGCAATTCCCTCCAGTTTGCGCAACACCGCGACCACGCGGCTGCCTTGTTGTTTCTTCTGTTGGATTTTAATTGGCAAGTAATGCAATTTTTCGGCACACCACCATATGGTGGTTTTCGTTGGAGTAATGCGTTGCAGTTTTATGGTTTTAAAGCGGCCTAAAGGTATTTCCAGGATTTCCTCACCGATTTTTTTGATTATGTATTTCTTGATCTTGCCACCATCGGCCACTGAGTATTCCAATAGTTCGGCGCCGTTTTTTAAATCATGCATCATTTTCAGCTGGAATAATAGTTTATCCTGAATTCCGGGTTGCAAGGCCATGTGCCAGGGGTCGCCGTTGATGATGTTTGTCACCCGTTGTTTGTCCCAGTCGAACACCAATTTCACATCGCGGATTCTGTCATCGTTGAAGTTCTGATAGTTGTATTCCAATGGCCTGAATTCACTGTTGTCCAGGCTCCATAAACTCTGTTCCAAAACATAAGCGTCGCTAATCCAGCTAAAGATGCCGCGCGGAGAAGTTTCAGAGCGGAATGTAAAAGTACCCTCGCCGGCCGGTGCGACGCTGCGTTTGGTTTCTCCCACGGTGATGCCGCCTTTGACCACTTTGTAATACGCTGTGAATTCAGTCAGAACCGGTTCAGCGTCAGCGCCTTGCGTGATACCGGCGAGAACACTTGTGATGAGTGCGAGGATTAAGCTTTTAGTCGGAGTGTGCTTGATAATTTTCAATGAATCCAATGATGTATTGCTGCGGGCTGTGTAACTCTCATTTAAGTTTAGTCGTTTGCTTTTAATTCAACCACTTGGTTTTTGCTGGTTCTTATTATTATTGTCGTTATTGTTATTATCGTCTCCATTGTCGCAATATTGATAGGGTCCGCGCAAAATCTGTCCGTCCAGTATGGCGTAATTATCCGTCAGATTCAGCCGGCCCTCCGCAAACCAGCGGAGGGCTAGTGGGAATATTTTGTGCTCTTGTTTTAAGACTCGCGCTGCCAGCGACTCTGGAGTGTCGTTGGCCAACACTGGTACTGCGGCTTGAATAATCGCCGGTCCGCCATCCAATTCGTGGGTGACAAAATGTACGGTGGCGCCATGTTGTATTTCCCCCGCTTGCAGAGCGCGCTGGTGGGTATTCAGGCCACGGTACTTGGGCAATAAACTTGGGTGTATGTTCATCATACGGCCTTCATAATGGCGGACAAATGGTTCGCTCAGTATGCGCATAAAACCGGCCAGGACTAGCAGTTTAGGTTGGTAGCTGTCGATAAGTTGCCGCAAGGCCTGGTCGAAAGATTCGCGGTCCGGAAATTCTTTATGGGATACTACATGGCAGGGTATGCCCGCCAGTTCGGCGCGTTTCAAACCATAGGCGTGCGCCCGGTTGCTGATGACCGCGCATAATTTCACCGGCAATGCTTGTTGGGAAACAGCGTCTATTATGGCTTGCAAATTACTGCCGCTACCGGAAATGAGAACAACAGTAGGAATGGGTTGTACCTTTTCCTTCCGGGAAACAGACATGCCGAAAACCGTTGCGAATTAAACTATTTCCACATAAGGTGATTCTGCAGCGTCCGCCGCTTGGATTTCACCAATGAAAACCGGTTGTTCGCCGTGTTGTTCCAGCAGGCTAAAAGCTGATTGCGCTTGTTCGGCCGCTACACACACAATCATGCCCACGCCGCAATTAAAAGTGCGCCACATTTCACTGTCTTGCACGCCGCCCTGGGTTTGCAGCCAGTGAAAAATGTCTGGTCGTTGCCAGGCGTTTTGACGAATCACTGCTTTACTGCCAGCGGGCAACACCCGGGGCAGGTTTTCCACGATACCGCCGCCGGTGATGTGGGCCAGGGCATGCACCTCCACCTGTTGCATGAGCGCCAGCAACGCTTTGACGTAGATGCGGGTGGGTTTCAGCAGGGTTTCACCCAGTGTGGTGCCGGCAAACGCTTGCTGTAAATCCGCTGCGCTGGTTTCGATGATTTTGCGAATCAGGGAGTAACCGTTGGAATGCGGGCCTGAGGAAGTCAGTCCGATGAGTTGATCACCGGAATTGACCTTGTGGCCGTCTATCATCCGGGATTTTTCCACGATGCCTACGCAAAAACCGGCCAAATCATAGTCACCGGCTTGGTACATACCGGGCATTTCGGCGGTTTCTCCGCCTACCAAGGCTGCACCGGCCAACTGGCACCCTTTGCCGATGCCTTTGACCACCTGCTCGGCAACATCCACCTCTAAACGCGAGGTGGCGTAATAGTCCAAAAAGAACAATGGCTCGGCGCCTTGCACAACGATGTCGTTGACACACATGGCCACTAAATCGATGCCGATGGAATCGTGTTGATTCAGCATTTGCGCCAGTTTGAGTTTGGTGCCTACCCCATCGGTGCCGGCGACGAGAACCGGTTGTTGATATTTGCCAAGCGGTAGTTCAAACAATGAACCAAACCCGCCCAAACCGGCCAAAACCTCAGGACGCCGCGTCTCCTTGGCGATGGGGCCGATTTTATCCACCAAGCGGTTGCCCGCATCGATGTCGACGCCGGCATCTTTGTAGCTCAAGGACGTAATTGAGGATTTAGTTGGAGGGATTTTTGCTTCATTCACGGTGGAATTCCTTCTAAGGAAATGGCGTTATGGTAATGACATATAATTAGGACTGCAAATGGTGGCATGTCTATTTGTTGAAATTTTTGGTAATTTTTCGCATATTTAGCCGCTTGCCCGCGGCAAAATGCGGCGAGCAACGGAATCTAGCGGTCGACCTGGCCGTCGATCTCCATTAAACTCAACGGCAACTTTATAACCTTCAGTTATTATTATGAAAATCTTGTTTCGATCCTTATCCGTACGACTCTTTATTGTTTTAATGTTAACAGCTTCGGCCGCCGAGGCGGCCATTGTTGATGGTTTATACGAAGCGGAAGTGTTGGTGCAAAGCCAGTCACGCTCTGAACGCGACCAGGCTATGAGCAAAGCCTTAGCGCAAGTCTTCCAGAAAGTCAGTGGCCGTTCCAGCGCGCAGACTATACCTGGAATCGCCGATGCCATCTCTCATGCCGACCGGTTTTTACAGCAATATCTTTACCGTGGCCTGCACGAGACACAATATCCCGTTCCCCTAGCCGAGCCCAATTCGCAATTGGCCTGGTTTCGATTCGACGAACACGCCGTCAACCGGGTTTTGCGCGATAACAATTTGCCTGTGTGGGGTCGCACCAGGCCCGCCACCTTAGTATGGCTGGGCATAGAGCAAAACGGCTCCCGCTATATGCTGGGATCGGATTCCGCCGAGGAATTACGCGATGTGCTGGAATACGAAGCCCAGCGCCAAGGCATGGCTTTAGTACTACCGTTGCTGGATTTGCAAGACCAGCGCACCCTCAGTTTTGCCGATTTATGGGGCGATTTCCAGGATTCTATTCTCAACGCATCCAGTCGCTATCAAGCCGAAGCGGTATTGGTAGGGCGTATCAGTCTGACTTCATCCGATGTCTGGCAGGGTCGCTGGACATTGTACGAGTCCGGACGCAGTGTCAGCTGGCAATCCCAAGGTAATTACTCCGATGAGGTAGTGAGTACCGGCGTCGCCGGCACGGTCGAAGCCCTGGCCAATCGCTATGCCCAAGCGCCCAGTGACGACAAACCCGGAGTAGTGTTATTGGCGGTGACCGGAGTGACTTCTCTGAAAGACTACGCCCGGGTAAGTTCTTATTTGAGTTCCCTGGAATTGGTCAAAGACATACAACCCACGGTGATCGGTGATAACAGCGCCCGGTTTCGACTGGATATTCGCGGTAATGGCGAAGGATTGGCGCAGACCATCAAATTGGGTAATGTGTTGCAAGAAGAACAAATCACCATTGAAACGCCCATGCCGAATACCTCACCGACAGCAAACTTTTTTGGGGTTTCATCCTCTTTTAGTGACTCGGCACAAGCTCAGAGGCCTGATTATACCTATCGATTGATGCCGTGAAAGCCCGCGATATTCCCAACATCATAAGCATTATCCGTATAGTGCTTGTGTTGCCGTTTATTGTGTTGATGTTGCGGCAAGAGTTTACCTTGGCATTGATATTGTTTTTTACGGCCGGCATCTCCGATGGCATCGATGGGTATTTGGCAAAACGCAATCATTGGACCAGCCGCTTAGGCAGCATATTAGATCCCCTGGCGGACAAGCTGTTGCTGGTGTCTTCGTTTGTTACCTTGGCTTGGTTGAGTATCCTGCCCCTTTGGTTGGTGGCGGCAGTGCTATTGCGCGATGTCGTCATTATCAGTGGCGCAATGGCTTACCATTTTGTCGTCGGCCGCTACGAGATGGAGCCGTCCATCATCAGCAAACTCAACACCTTTTTCCAAATCATGTTGGTATTGAGCACGGTGTTTTCTCTGGGATTGTACTCTTTGCCGCCACTGGCTTTGCAAACTCTGGTATACATTGTCTTGGTGACCACCATACTCAGCGGTGGCGATTATGTTTACACCTGGGGTAAAAAAACTTACCATGCCAAAAAACAGCAACGAGCCAATCACTAAGCTAACACACGGTATTTAGTACACCAATGCTAGAAAACCAAAACTAAAAAATCAGAATTACAAACCCAGAGTTACAAATTCAGAGTTACAAATTCAGAGTTACAAACCCGGAACTAAAACCAGCCGCTGCGATGCTAAACGATTCCACCAAATGGCTTATTTTTACCGGAATAGTTTTCGCCGGGATATTATTGTATTTATTGGCGCCGGTATTATCACCGTTTTTGGCCGGTGCTTTGTTGGCGTATCTGGGTGATCCCTTGGTGGATCGCCTGGAGACTTACAAATTACCGCGCACCACGGCGGTGGTGGTCGTGTTTATGACCATCTTGCTCCTTTTGTTGTTGCTGCCGTTGATTCTTTTGCCGTTGATTGAGCAGCAATTGACGGCGCTGGCGACAAAACTTCCCAAATATATCGATTGGATCCAGCAAACGGTGGTGCCTTTTGTCAGTCACGCACTCAATATCGAAAGCGGTGCCTTGGACATGTCCTCGCTTAAACAAGCCGCCGTCCAACATTGGCGGGAAATGGGCGGCGTTGCCACCAAGGTGGTTGCTATGGTATCGCAATCGGGATTGTTGATGGTGGCGTGGTTCGCCAATGTAGTGTTAATTCCAGTGGTAACGTTTTATTTGTTGCGCGACTGGGATATTTTAGTGGACAGAATCCACAAACTTTTACCGCGTCGCAAAGAAGCCACGATCGTAAAACTGGCCCGGGAATCCGACGAAGTGTTAGGCGCTTTTTTACGCGGCCAACTTGTCGTCATGATTGCCTTGGGGATAGTATATAGCCTGGGTTTGTGGATCGTTGGCTTGGATTTGGCGTTTCTTATCGGTATGACTGCCGGTGTGGTGAGTTTCGTGCCTTATTTGGGCACTATCGTCGGCATATTGCTGGCCACCGTTGCCGCTATCATGCAATTTCAAGATGTGTCGCATGTGGTTTTTGTGGCTATTGTATTTGGTATAGGGCAAGCACTGGAAGGTATGTTGCTAACGCCTCTGCTGGTAGGTGATAAAATTGGATTGCATCCCGTGGCGGTCATTTTCGCGGTAATGGCGGGCGGCCAACTATTCGGTTTTGTGGGTATTTTACTGGCGTTGCCGATGGCGGCCGTGATTATGGTATTGCTTCGCCACGCCGTGCGGCGCTATACCGAAAGCGGGTTGTATGCCAACAAGAAATGAACGCTTACTTCGGCGGCCCGAATTTGGCAATAATTATTCACCACGAAA
>JASFLF010000162.1:0-7208 GCA_050118235.1 Gammaproteobacteria bacterium
CGCGTTGGAGCCTGAGGTATTTGATGAGTTTTTGCTAAGCGGCCAATTTCTGCACAGCCTGGACAACGATATTCAATCGGCGCAACGCATTCCCCCGGTATTGGATTCGTTGCAAATCAGTTTGTCGTCACTCATTCCGCAATTACGCGAGAAAAGCATACAAATGCTTGCGGACTCCCGTCTGGCGGTATTTACGGCATTGAAAAACAAGCGTTTACAACTAGTGAAGGAATATTCAGCGCAAATTTAAAGAACACCGGAAACTTTAATCGAGAACCTATTGATCGTTTCCAATGAATTTGGATAAAGAATATTTAAGATTTGAACATACTAATTCGGTGTCGAAAGATAAAGAGGCCAATCAACGGTATGGCCGAAGATATTTGGATTGGCTGTCGACTTTGACGTGGAAACTCCTACTGGGCAAAGCCACGAGGAAAGATTTTCTCCGATAGCTGTGGAACTGACCTTGATCAGGAACAGAACACCCATGGTCAAATAGTCAAAAAACGGCGGCTGTACAAAAAGTATATCAATGTATCGCAACCCCCAACATCGACAATCATGCAAGAAGAACGTCGGCAAAAGGAAAGAATAGTGGCATTTGTCATGGCAGGAGGAGAGGGTAAACGTCTCATGCCGTTGACTAAGGAACGTTGCAAACCGGCCGTGCCATTTGGAGGGCGTTATCGGTTAATTGATTTTGTACTCAGTAACCTTATAAATTCGGAAATCCGTGCCATCTATCTTTTAGTGCAGTACAAAGCGCAATCGCTGATAGAGCACATACGAAAAGCTTGGACTATCTCCCCCTTGTTACCGGATCAATTCGTTACCGTTGTACCGCCACAAATGCATGCGGATTCACAACGGTTTGCAGGCACCGCCGATGCCGTGTACCAAAGTCTCAATCTGCTCAGTATTCATCGTCCTGATATCGTTGCGGTATTCGGTGCCGATCATGTGTATCGTATGGACGTGCGGCAAATGTTGCGTTTTCACCGACAGCGTCAAGCCGAAGCCACGGTGGCGGCTTTGCCGGTGCCCATAACTGAATCCACTAACTTTGGTGTTATTGATACCGATGATCATGGGCGGGTTCGCAGTTTTCAGGAAAAGCCGCAACATCCACAACCAATACCGGGTGACTCTCGACATGTTTATGCATCCATGGGTAATTATTTATTCAATACCGATGTTTTGATTCAAGCGCTTGAAAAGGCACACGAACGGGGTGAAACGGATTTTGGCCATCAAGTGCTGCCGCAACTTGTCCGCCAAAGGCGTATTTACGCCTACAATTTCAACGAAAATGAAGTCCCCGGTATAAAACCTTATGAGCAACCGAATTATTGGCGCGATGTCGGAAATTTGGACACATACTTTGAATCCCACAAAGACGTGTTGGGCATAGAATCCCGCTTCGACGCGTTTAATCCTCAGTGGCCGATATTCTCCAGTCATTACCAGGGGCCTGTAGCGTTAGCGTTTCATAGCTATATCGATAATTGCTTGCTTGGGGCAGCGGTTGTGGTTGACAACGCAAAAATCAAAAACACTATTGCGCGCCGCGAGGTATTGATAGAACCGGATGTGGAACTGGAAGACTGCATTATTATGGACTACGTGCGTATAGGCAAAGGCAGTAAACTACGCCGCGTTATAGTGGACCGCCACAATTATATTGAGCCTAATACTGTTATTGGATACGACTTGGACGCGGATAGACGTCGTTACCATATCACCAATGGCGGTGTGGTTGTTGTTCCAAAAGGTAAACCGAGTTACTATGCGCGAAACTCCCGCGGTAGTGGAATCGGGTATCAGGAATAGGTTTTTAAGGAAACAGGGCTCAATTGGTTCCTGCAACTGTCTTTCTTCACTAGGAATGGAAGCGATAGAATACTATTTTTCGGGATTGGTGCGCCTCGGTAGTTCCAATTCCTTGGGACAAAGTTTGTGCGTTTTGGCGCAAAAAAAAACCGGCAGGGGGCTACCGGTTCTAGGCAGGGGGGGGTGCCTAAAAAATCTCGCATAAAAATCATTCGATTTTATGCTGTATGAATGCATGGATATCATTGATCCAAGGCGTATTCCTCCAATAGATTGGAGTCACGTATGTAGTGGTACTCGTTGTGAGTACCCGTCCGCTTCAACGCTTGTTGTCGTTTAAAGCGGGCTAGAACACGGCTCACGCTCTCCGGAGTTACGCCAAGCACCGCAGCCATTTCATCAACTTTTAACAACTCCACATGATCGGGAGCGGTTTCCGTTTCAATATACGCCAAAAACGTCACCAAGCGCGCAACTCTTGCGGTAATGGAACCGGTGGAAAATTGGGTTATCCAAGTGTCCGCAGCCCGCAAATACTCATACCATTGCTCTCCAAGAAGGAAAAATTTCTCGGGTTCGCGATTTTTTATGCGGCGAAGGGTGGTGGAAGGAATTTTCAACATTTGTATGTCATGGATAGCCATGGCGCTGTGCTCATAGGTGTCATCCACGATTGCTTCCAGACCCAGGATATTTCCCGGTCCCAGCAAACGAACTATACGCGCATTCCCATTGGGTAAATAACTGATAAGTTTTACCATGCCTTTTAGAATGAGAAAAACCGTGTCCGCAGCCCGACCTTCCTGGAAGATGTTTTGTTGAGGCTCGTAATGGACTTGTTTAGCGCAATTGAATAATTGTGAAGTCGCGCTAGCGCCAGAACATTGGTTTATATACTGCGGATCAATTCCGTACGCTTCACGTTCCATATATTGCTGATTGTTGTTCGTCTTCATTGATAGACTCCTATCAATTCTGTGAATTTGAAAATTCGCACGTCGTTTACGCAACTCTATTGTTCGCAATAATAATTTGGAACACACAAATTGTTGATAGAACACTAATGATTATCTTTTTTGTACTGTTTGTACAAATAGTTACAACTAACAGTTGCAACCAAGACATTAAAATAGGATAAAGTATAAGGTAATTTCTTAACCGAAAATAACCTACAGTTTAAGTTTGTTATTTAGACAAAAATTCAAAACTAAAGTTTTACTCATTTAGAATGAAATGCATGGGATGAGAATTGAATCTATCAATATTAAAAATAACTTATTTTCCGGGACTATCAAGTAAGTATCAATATTTATTAGTACACAATTATTATGTAAATTGTGTTTTATATATAATGTTTTAAATGTCTAAGAAAATATCTCCTATTGGCAACCCGTCAATTATCTGACAATTTTGTAACTACGGTGAATTGCAGAGTTAGTGGAGTTAATATGGCTAGGAGATACGATAAAACTTACGAAATAACTCAGTCATGAAATATCAATCGATGACTTCGTATATCGATATCCACCAAAGAGCTTGATTCATTGCAGGCATCCGCTAATTCAGAGAACTCCGGATGATCGACACGATTTGCCAGTTCAAACACAGCTTTCCCACCGTCACAGTTATAGTGTACGTCGGCATTTTCGTCATATTCGCAGTTGAAATTGTTCCAGTCCAATTGCAGATCGATTTCATCCGGAATTGACATAATTAGCGGTTCTTGGTGCAGGATTTGCACTTTGGCTTTTTCGATAGCCGCTTTATCATTTAAATCCAGTTGGGGCATGTTGCTGTAGTCTCTGGTTGTCATGTTGTTATCTCCACGAATGTTAAAATAAATTATGATAAATACTGAAAAGATTCAACGCATTGAAATCTGTCAAACCGCGATTTCACGTTCACAATGCAGGCAGGTATCAGCATGTTTTTCAGTTTACCGATTCTGGAAATAACGCATCGGTTCTGAACTCGGCGCGCAATCGTAAATGGTCGGATGCCACACGCGCAAACCGGGTGGTGACAGGTTCTATACGCTACACGCATTGCGAGGGTTGTGCCCAAATACGATCTAACGCCAATATGGGATACCGGGAAGGAAACGTCGCCGGGGCAGAGGTAGTGGCAAAGTGACGATGTAACCAGCGTAGCGGTCGCCTCCATAAAAACCACTCGTTCAAATCACCCAATAGTACTTTAATGGGTGTCAATGCGGATTTCAGTTCGACCAATAATTGCTTGACTTGCAACCGGCGTTCCCGCGGCGACAAACCAAGGTGTGTGGCAATCGCCGGGATGCTCGCCCCGTTAAAATGAAGACCAAAGCTTAACGCATTGATAAATTTCAATGATAAGTTAACGGCGTTGTGGTTGTTTTTTATGCGTAAAATGCTTTGGGATTCGGAAAACAGTTATGAACTATTTGGCCACTAATCAGACCTGTTGCTACGATGAACGCGGTGCGCAAATCCCTTGCCGGCAAAGCGGTCAGGACGGTGAATTTACGGTTGGGATACAACAACCAGGTAGTCGGTTTAACCTTAACAATAATATCATTATCGACCGGCTAACAGGATTACAATGGCCTGTTAAAGCCGATACGATAGAGTTTCCGCTCACCTGGCAGGAGTGCCTGGATAGCATTAGCGACTTAAATAAGTCCTCATTGTATGGATACAAAGACTGGCGTTTGCCAAATGGTCGGGAATTGCGTAGCCTGCTCTTTGTTTCCGTCCTTATCCACCGTGATGAAATCGTTCATCAAAACGGTATTGTCTTCGGGTTCGGCGACACTTACTTTGTTATCCTTGTTGGTATCCAAATTTTCAAACAATTGTTTTTTCTCATGGTCCATCTTCTGTTCTTTTTCGCGAGCCCCGGCATTGAGTGGCAAGGTGACGGGCAGTGCCGGCACAAACGGCACCATGGCAAAAGGCGCAATTGTAACTTTCAAGTCATTTTATCGGTTCCGTTTGTCGCAGCACTGAAAAACGTCAAGAGCCGGTATGATCTATACTGTTCTGGAAATTGAGGCCAAGGTCCTTATCCACCACGCATTGAACATCATTTCAACAGCCAACAGAAATGCCGGTACCCAGGGCATGGAAACATCGATTAGCATAAGCAAAAAAACCAAAAATGCCGATGCCATCGCTGCGATTGTGATATGCCGCCAACCACGGGCCGGATTTAAAAAAGCCGCCAGGATGAGTTTGACTATTGTGCTTACTACCAGGAATCCGATAAGCAACAATGTGGCAATAGCCACGCCTTTTATCGGGTACAGTAGATTGATCGCTCCAAAAGCTGCATAGATTAGCCCAAAGGAAAACACCGGGAAAAAACCCCGCCAGTTTTTAACGATCACAGCTTGTACACTTAGTCCCGCTCCTGCCAGTATCAATATTGATCCCATCAACCTGCTGATCGGCACTAGTTCGGTTACGGACAAGACTACCAGCGCCGAGCTTAACAATACAAACCAAACAGCCATTGCTGTCATGCTTTTCCAGTGCTCGTGCAAAGGTTTGGATGAGACTATGGTCGCCCACGACTGTTGGTACGTTTGGCCATGATTCATAACGTCTCTCCGTTGCGCTGACTCGATCTATTTGATCCTGATTTATGTGATGGTTTATATGACGGTTTGCAGGTTCGATTACACGATGGTTTTCAAGACGGAAAACAAACGGCTACATGACACTACCAAAAGATTTGTCTTCCGTGAACGCGGGTACTTGCAAACCGGCAATGCGACTGCCTTGGGCGACCGGTCCTTCCGGAAATAGTGTATGCAAATAAACGCCACCCCCTTGGTCTTTGAACGCTTCATTTAAGGCGTCGGCAAGTTCGCGCCCGCTATCCGCTTTCCCGTTTTCCAAATAGTAATTGCGCAGAAATGTCACTACTTGCCAATGGGCTTCCTCCATTTTTATACCTTCCTCCACGGCGATTCCTTCCGCTTTATCTCTACTCCAATCTTGCAGCTCTATTAGTCGGTCTTCCTTAATCGGGCTGGATGTTTGCGGGTCGTTATTAATTGTTTTACTGTGAATCATTGCTCCTCCTTACTACAATAAATAAATGTTCATTCTGACAATCGCAGGATTTTTAACATTGAATTTTGTCAATAATCGAGATAGTTATTCTCATTGTCGTCGGTATTCGCTATTCATAACCATTATTTACAATTGAAAATTGCCTCGAAAGAGCCGGTTTTTCAGATTTACCGTGGCGACTGCTTACTTCCAATAATTAACTTCACCATAGTACTTTAACAATCTGGATTCATAATCCCGGGATATCGGTTCGTTTGCGTCATATGGAGGCGCGTTTTGTAACGTCTTACGGCTCACATCCACGGAGATACGCTTCTCAGGCCAATCAATACCCAAAATCATTGATGGCGTGATAAGAGAGAAATTTTTGTGGTCCAGCCAATTTCGGGTATCAATCTCCATATAACGTACTACCCAATAATGCGTATCAATGACAAAATCATTGAGTTTTCCTATGGGGCCTTCCGTTAAGGCAACACTATAGCCAAGTATTTTGCTGGCTCTGTGCAAATGGTTTTCGATATGAGACGACAGGGTTCGGTGTGGGAGGGATGCGGATATGTCCGATGCTCTTACGCGCAGTGTGTTGGGCCACGATAGACTATCCCAATAGGGTGGCCAGCCGTAATATTTAAAATATTGTTCTTCATATTGGCGTGATACCGGTTGATCAGTGGCTAATGGCGGGCTGTTTTTGATTTGGTGTTGAGCCAGTTCGATATAGACCAACTGATTTTGATCGTCGATCGCACCTACCGTAAAAGGTGATAGTATAACTTTACGTTCCGGCAACCATTGTTGAGTATCGACCAACAGGAAACGAACGGCAAAACGGTAAGCGTCGAAATATATATCCTCATAAGGGCCGATTTTTCCGTCGGCAGCTTCACAGTAATACGTTTTTATATCATTCAGTTTTACCAATCGCTTCAATTTCATGCGAAGATTTCCTGATTTAGCAATTGCCGGACATGTCTGTTTTGTCTATTGAAGGATCACTCTATTTCTCGCAGGGGTAGGCCGTCCAGGGGTTGGTTTGCCTCATGATAGAAAACTCCTACAGATAACCTATACTTCTTTTTATAAAACGATTTGAATGTTCCGACGAAAGTATGGTGGAACTCTTGCTTTGTCAAAACCATTCTTTATCAATGCCACTGTTCAATGTAAGTACTAGCCGGGTGAAACCTGGTTGGATATAAAAATACTTTAACGAGCTAAGACGGTTTCGTCCGGATGAGTTAACAATGAAGACACAACGTTAGGTGATCGGCGAACTGAAATCATTAAAAAATGTCAATTGCCAGTCTTCTGTCT